>CANPYA010000015.1 GCA_947587565.1 uncultured Bacilli bacterium
GCAGAAAGTTTAGAAAATGATCAAATAGAAATATTAAATAATAATGATTTACAAGTAGGAGAAAATGAAATAATAATAAGAGTAACTAGTGAAGATAAAACGAGTACTACATATAAAATAATTGTTAATCGTTTAAGTAGGGAAGAAGAAAATGAAATAAGAAAAAATTCAATATTATTAAAAGTATTATTAGTTATATTTGTCATATCTGTTATTATAATGGTTACTTTAGTGGGAATATTTATTAAGAGAAATTATAAGAAGAAGATAAATATTAAGAAAAAAGTGTCAAATAAGAAAAAATAGTAGTATAAATAGTTATATCTATGATATAATATAAATACCTAGATGGTAAGTTATTCAATAAAACCGACTATATTGATAATAAGGGGAACTAATTATCATGTGGTGTTGAATGCCTGTACATTGTATGGGAATCCTAATACTTGATATGTGTTCTACCACCTGCGAGAGAGCGGGATTTTATCAAGGTAACTGCCACTAGGTTTTTAAATGGAGTATATATGGATGATAGAATAGTAAGTTTAATTGGAAAAGATAATTTAGATAAAATAAGAAATACTAAAATATTATTAGTAGGTTGTGGGGGAGTAGGTAGTTTTGCTTTTGAAGGATTAATTAGAAGTGGTTTTCAAAATATTACCGTTATTGATAAAGATAAAGTAGATATTACTAATTTAAATAGACAATTAGTAGCGAATTTAAAAACTATTGGGTTATCTAAAGTAGATGTTGCTAGTAAGAAAGCTAAAGAAATTAATAAAAACATTAAAATTAAGGCCCTAGAAGAGTTTTTAGATGAAAATAATATAAATAGTCTAGATAAAGATTTTGACTTTATAATTGATGCTTGTGACACTTTAAAAACTAAATTAGAATTAATTAAGTTTGCAAATACTAATCATATTAAAATAATTACCTCTTTAGGTATGGGTAATAGGGTAGATGCGAGTAAAGTTAAAATAACAACATTAGATAAAACTAGTAATGATCCTTTAGCTAAAAGATTAAGAAAGTTAGTTAAAGAAAATAAGATAAATGGAAAAATTAAAGTAATCTTTAGTGAAGAATTACCGGTTAAAAAAGGAACAGTAAGTTCAATTATTACTGTTCCCGGAACGGCTGGTTTATTAATTGTCAGTTATATTATTAATGAGATAATTAATTTAAGTTAGTTATCTTTTTTCATGTCATTATGGACTTTATTTAAGTTCATTTCGACTAAATTATTTTTTGGTTTATAATAAATAGCATCTTTTATATTATCAGGTAGATATTGTTGTTTAACCCAATCATGGGGATAATTATGCGGATATAAATAATTAGGATTACCATTTTTAATATGAGCGGGTACATTACCTGTACTACCTTTATTTATATCATTTAAAGCATTGTCGATTGCTGTTATAGCACTGTTACTTTTAGGAGATAAAGCCATTTCAATGGCTATTTCTGCAAGTGGTATTCTTGCTTCCGGTAATCCAACCCGTTCCGCAGCATTAATCGCCGCATCTAATCTGGGACCAATACCGGGATTAGCAAGACCGATATCTTCATAAGCAATAACCGAAAGTCTTCTATAAATACTATCTAAATCTTCCACCGCAATTAATCTTGCTAAATAATGAATCGTCGCATCCACATCACTACCGCGAATAGATTTTTGTAAAGCACTTAAAACATCATAATGGCCATCTTCATTTTTATCATGAAAGAAAACGGGTTTACTATTGATATTTTTTAAATCTTCTAAAGTTATCTCATGATTAGTTTTAGCATAATAAGCAACCTCTAGTAAGTTAAGAGCGCATCTTACATCACCACTTGATACCGTACTTATATATTCTAAGGCTTGATTATTTATTTTAATACCATCTAATTTTTTTGTAGCTTTCTTTAATATTTTTAAAATGTCTGCAATCGTTAATTCTTTTAATTCAAATATTTGAACTCTGCTTCTTATTGCTGGATTAATCTTATGATAAGGATTACTAGTTGTAAGACCAATTAAAATAATAGTTCCTTTTTCTAAGTGGGGAAGTAAGATATCTTGTTTATCTTTATTCATGCGATGAATTTCATCGATAACTAAAATAATATCCCCATAAAATTTAGCTTCTTCAATGGCCATTTCAAAATCTTCTTTTTTACTGGTGGTGGCATTCAAAAATTTAGTACGAAGACCTAATTCATTACTAATCGCACTCGCTATACTGGTTTTCCCAATACCTGGTTTTCCATATAAAATCATGGAAAATAATTTCTTGTTTTTAACTAAATTAGTTAATATTTTATCTTTACCAATTAAATGGTCTTGTCCCACAATATCATCTAATTTTTGAGGTCGTAATTTATCCGCTAATAATTCCATATACATCACATATTTATTATACCATAAAGTCTTAAAATGATGATATAATATTCCTAAGGAAGATGGATTAAATGAATGAAGAATTAGAAAAAGATGTCCAAAAATATTTAGATTATTTAAAATATGAAAGAAAGTTATCTAATAATACTTATGAATCATATCGTTATAATTTATTAAAAATTCAAAAAATATTAAAAAGGAGTTTACTTACTTTAACAGAAGATGAAATAAGAGAATTTTTATATCATGATAATTCTAATAGTACCACTAAAGCCCATTATTTAACGGTTTTAAGAAATATGTATGCTTATTTAGAAGAAAATAAGGTTATTAGTAAGAATCCGACCATTAATATTAAAATGCCCAAACTCGCGAAAAGATTACCTAAATATTTAACAGTAGATGAAGTAGATAAATTATTAAATATTAGTTTAACTAAACCCATTGATTATCGGAATAAAGCCATGCTAGAGTTATTATATGGATCAGGTATTAGAATTAGTGAATTACTTAATTTAAAATTACAAAACTATAATGAACCAGGATCTTTTATCAAAGTAATGGGGAAGGGGAGTAAAGAGCGGATTATTCCTATTGGGGATATTACAATGCACTATTTAAATCTTTATTTAAAAGAATACCGGAGTTTTATCTTAAAAACTAAAGAATCAGATTATATATTTGTAAATTATACTGGTGGGAAGATGACAAGGCAAGGATTTTTTAAGATACTTAAACATCAATGTGATATAAGTGGTATTAATAAAGAAATATCACCACATGTTTTAAGACATTCTTTTGCCACCCATCTTTTAAATAATGGAGCGGATTTAAGAATTATTCAAGAATTACTTGGGCATGAGAATTTATCGACTACCGAAATATATTCCCATATATCTAATGAAAAAATAAAGAATGATTATCAAAAAAGTCATCCTCATTTTAGTGTAAAAGAAAAGGAAGAAACTAAATCGTCTTCCCAAGAATAATAATTATTTACCTTCGTTGTTACGAGCTCTATTATTATTTCTAGAACTTCTATTATTTTCTTTTTGATTAGCACGTTGATTATTACTTCTGTTGTTATTTCTACTAGAATTATTATTTCTATTACTCATTTTTCTTCCCTCCTAATAGTATTATGGCAAATTATTAATATTTAATACTTCGTAAATATTACTTTTTTTGGCAATAAATGGTTTGGTAATTTATAGTAAAAAGTGATTAATTAAAATAAGAATAATACCGATAAGTAAACCTAAATAAATGAATTTATTTTGTTTATAAGATATCGCTTTAGGAAGCATTTCTTCAATGGCTAAAGTAATCATGATACCAGCAACCAAAAGAAGTATTGTACTAATCATGACTTCAGTTATATAGCGTTTTAAAAAGACAAAAGCAAGAATGGCACCAAAAGGTTCAGCAAGACCTGATAAGAAAGTATTTAATAAAGCTTTTTTCTTCGAATGTGTTGAATAATAAAGGGGAACAGCAATAGAAATACCTTCCGGAATATTATGAAACATAATGGCTAAAGATAATTTAAGACCTAAAGATTTATCTTGGACGCTTCCCATGAATGTAGCAATACCTTCTGGAAAGTTATGGAGCATTAATGCCAGCATACTTAAGATGCCTAATTTATATAAAGAATTAGCATCTTGCGTGTCCATTAATTTATTAATTATTAAGACTAAAATAGCCCCAATTATAAAAGATATAAGGGCAATAAATAGTGTTTTAGATATCTTATAATTGATTAAAAGACTAAAAAAAGATGTTGGAATTAAATCCGTAATACTAATACCGATCATAATAGCTATGGAAAAAGATAAACAAAACGTAATAAATTTATTTATTTTATTTTCTTTGATAGGAAAAAATATAATAATACCCCCGAGTAGGGTAGACATTCCAGCCATTGTGGAGATTAAAAACGCATTTAATGTAGTCATTAGAAACACCCACTTAAATATATGTTAGAGGGTTAGTAAATATTTGTAAATTAAATAGATTTATGACTAGGCAAAATATTATTTTAATGGTATTCTTATTATAAGATGTAATAAATAAAGTAGAGTATAGATCAAAATATTATAGATTATTTCACTTTTAGAAAAAGAAGTTTTGGTTTACATAATATATATTATGCAAAATAAATATATAACATATAAATACAGATAAATACTGAATTAGATGCATATTTGCCTTCACTTACACTATTAATATTATGTAAATTATTTTAGGCAAAATTTAAACTATTTTAAAATTAAAAAACCTAATTTCATATCACTCGCAAATACAGGTGTGTATATATCCTTATTAAAATATTAATATAAGGATTATACGCGTATTATATCCTATTATTATATATTATATAAGGATATATATGCGTATTATATCCTATTATTATATATTATATAAGGATATATATGCGTACATGAAAGAAAAGAGAAGTTTACAAAAAGAAAAAGAGTAGTTACACTCTTTTATTTATTTTACTAATTCAGTGCTAACCCAATAATAAGTACCATCTTTAGCTTTTTTAAATGTATGCTTATATTGTGTTGCATATTTTTCCATAAATTCAAAATTCATTTTATCTTCTTCATAGTTATTAGTACACTCTTCATTAATTGCTTGAGTAGTGTAGTTCTTATAACAATTATCATCTACTGTTTTAGCAAAGTAATCATATAAGTAGATCTCACTACCCTTCTTTATAGCTTCACTTAATACACGATATATTGTAGCTTCTCTTCCATAAGTATAAGTAAATTGTTCAGATAAACCACAATAATATTTATCATCTTTTAAATAACAAATATGGGTATCATCCGCTCTAAATTCTTGATTATTTTCAATATCTTTACCAAATATTTTCTTATAAGTACTATCAATAACATCTTTGTCAATAATACTTACTTGACATTCATCAGTATCTTCTGTAATTCTAAAAGTCATATCATAATCATTTTTACAAACTTCACTCTTCTTATCTACTCTCTTCAATGTTTCTGTTTTAACATCTTTTAAATTACTTTTATGATAAGCAAGACATAATCTATTATCAGAAGAAATACTATCATAATTCATTGTTTTATCAGAATATGTAAATAAACCATTACAATTATTTAAATCATCAGTACTAAAATAATCATGTAATTCCGTAACAAGTTTAGATTCCGTATTTAAATTACGACCTCTTACAATATTTGAAATTATTAAGAATAAAGTTAAACCAATAAGTAAGATAATTAAAATCGTTAATACTTTGTCTTCTAATAATCTTGCTTTAAGACTTTTTTTAGTTTTAATTTTAGTATTTTCATTATCTTTTTTTACTATTTTTTCTTTATTTACTACTTTAAGATTTTTAGCATTCTTTTTATTTTTTTCTTTAGTATCACTTTTTTTCATTTTCTACTACCCTTCCTTATGCTTTCCTTGATTCAATTTCGGCAATTTTTTCAAATACTTCAGCTGCATTCTTTTCATTTATTTCACTATAACCAAGTTCTTTTAAGGCTTGAATTCTGGTTGTAATAAGTTGTTGAGTTCTACTTAATTTTTCTTCCTTTTTAGCCTCTAATTCCATAACAAATCTTTTTCTGTTTTCCATTACTTTACTTTTGCTGGCTCCTCCATTATTATATAGATTTAAAGCAGCATATAAAATACTTTCAAAAATATATTGTTTATCTTCATTAAAAGCATATTCTTCTGGACCAATAAAGCCATTTGTCTTCGCAAAATACGCTAAAATATATTTCGTTTCGGCAACATTATCCATTGATTGTAAGAAGTTATATAAATATTTTATCGCATAGAAATCATTATTTTTATTCTCTTCTAATTTTTCTTTAAGTAAGAAGACTGTATCATTAAGTAATACTCTACTCTCTTTATCTAAACCTTTAAGATCTAAATAATTTTCAAATTCATTACCATTTTTAACGCCAACATTTAATCTTTTTTCGACGTTCATTAAATATTCCGTATTTACTTTAACTTTGGCAATTTCTTCTTTACTACCATCTTTTAAATCCAATAGTTGTAATAAAAGTATTTTCTTTTCTTTGGGCCATTTATCTAAGCTATCAAAGCTTAAATAATTATAAACCATTTGTCTAGACACACCTAAGTACTTTGAAAGTCTTACTTTAGAAACCCCTAATTCTTGTAATAAATCATTTAACTTATCCATGACATCCACTACTTTCTACTATTTACAATATAATTATATATAACTTAACACTTACTTGTCAACTACAAATTTGTTTTTCTTGCAAATCTCGCCGAGTTATGATATATAATTTTTTCTTTTTATAAAAGCAATAAAAGATATCTTGCGGGGTTAAATCTTTTTTCATTAAAATACTTTCTAACCAACTTTCGTTTTTATGAATATACTTTAAGGCTTTATATTGAATACTACCATCTAAAATTAAAGGCATAGGATAACTGGATGGGGTTTTAAATAAATTATATTTAAAAATCGATAATTTACCATTCGGTTCTAGAAAAGCATATTCAACTTCATCAATATTTTTAATTTCTTTTTGTCTTAGACTAAGTAAAAGATTATCCATACTATATCTTTGTTTAACCATTTCATGATAGTTTATTTTCCCGTTACAAATAATAAGCGAAGGTTTACCATCAAAGAAGGTTCTAACTACCCGGGATTTTATGGAAACATAGGCAAGCAGAATTTCTAAAAGTACTAAAAGAGCAATTGGGGCAATAGTTAAAATGATACTATCTTTAATATTTTCAATCGATATTGCAATTAATTCCGCGATTAAAATGGAGACAATTAAATCAATGACTCCAAGTTGTCCTATTTCTCTTTTCCCCATAATCCGAAAACAAAGCATAACGAAAAAATAAAAGAAGGTCGTTCTAAATATTACTTGTAATAATTCCATCTATATCACCTAAATTTATTATGGTTTTATTCATATATTTTTAATCACTTTATTATAATTTAGTAGGTGATTATTATAAAAAATCTAATTTATTATGGTAAATTTGTAAGCATTTTCTTAATTGTGGAACTCATTTTGACGTTTATTACAAGTCTTTTAAATCTTCTAGGCTTAAATAGTGGTATTACAACAATTATTATGTTTGTCTCTAATATTATACTTTTCTTTATACTAAGCTTCTATAATGCATTTAAAAAGCAAAAGAAAGGTTTAATTGAAGGCTTAATTTTAGGTACTATATTTCTTCTTTTAATGGTTTTAATTAAGATAATTCTCTTTAATAGTGGTTTTCATATCTCTACTTTAATCTATTATTTAATCTTACTTATAACCAGTATTTTAGGTGGTATGATTGGAGTCAATAAAAAAAGCGAGTAATCCTACTCTACTTCAATAAATTTAAAATCAGTTTTATTTCTTAAAACATAAGAATTTTCATTATAATATTCTTTGGTTACGGGATTACTTATTTCTTCTAAGTAATCTTTTTCATATAATTCTTTTAAAGTGATTTCATTCTCTGGACATTTTTCATCATAAAAGCATTGTTCCGCCCGACTTATGATTTTACCTTCCACAACCCGATATAAATTATCATTATGATTCTTAATTACTTTATAAAAGGTTGGTATTGTTAAAAGTAAAATAATACTTATAATTGTCGTTATTACTGTAATTCTACTTATATTCATAATTCTCTCCATAATAATCTAAGATAAAACTATCGCGAAATTCTTCTAAAGTATCATCTTTAATATGATTTCTAATCTCGGCCATTAAATTAGTTAAAAAAGTAATATTGTGAATGGATAAAAGACGCGCTCCAAAAGTTTCATCAGCGGTAATTAAATGTCTAATATAAGCCTTTGTATAATGTTTACAAGCATAACATTCACAACCATCTTCTACCGGTGTAAAGTCTTCTTTATATTTACTATTTTTTAAATTAATTTTCCCGTGTTTTGTATAAGCATGACCATGACGGGCAAGTCTAGTAGGAGAAACACAATCAAATAAATCGATACCCCGCATGACATTTTCAATTAAATCTATTGGGTCACCAACTCCCATTAAATATCTTAATTTATCTTCGGGTAAATATTTAGTGGCATACCCAACCATTTTATACATTGTTTTCTTATCTTCCCCAACACTGGTACCCCCAACAGAATAACCATCAAAGTCCATTTTAATAAGTTCTTCCGCACAATGCCGACGTAAGTCTTCATATTCCCCACCTTGGACAATTCCAAAAAGCATTTGATCAGGACTATTAAATTCGGCTTTTCCTCTTCTCGCCCAATTTAGCGTTCTTTCGACACTATCTTTACAATAATCATAAGTACTTGGCCATTTAACACATTCATCAAAACTCATCACAATATCACTACCTAATTTCATTTGAATATCGATAGACTTTTCGGGCGTTAAAAATAACTTATCGCCATTTTCATGATTCTTAAAATGTACTCCTTCTTCGGTAATATCTTTAGGACGCGCTAAACTAAATACTTGATAACCACCTGAATCTGTTAAAATTGGTCCATCATAATTCATAAATTTATGTAAGCCGCCAGCTTTTGCAACAATATCTTCACCTGGTCTAAGCCATAAATGATACGTATTAGCTAAGATAATTCCACAACCGATTGTCTTTATTTCTTCTGGCGATAATGTCTTGACTGTCGCATTAGTTCCCACAGGCATAAACATAGGTGTGGCATATTTTTTACCATTATAGGTAAATTCTCCTAAACGAGCCATATTCTTTTTAGATTTTTGTTTTAAGGTATATTCTAACTTCATTTAAAACCACCTATCTAATTACTAATGAAATTATAACAAAACTTGACAAAATATACAAGGTTTGCTAGAATATTTAACTAGTTTGTGAAAGGGGAAAATCAAATTATGAGAAAAACCACAAAATTTACATCTGTTACTAAATATCGTAACGCAGATAAAGCTTTTATAACGGGAGATGCTAAGTATAATAAAGAAGCAGTTAATAAATTATATCGTTCTTTAAAATTTAGTAAATTTGTAAATCTATCTAAAGAAAGAATGCTAGAAATTGATAATTTAGCTATTGCATGGGCAGAAAGTTTAAGAAACCATTTAGTTAATACGCCATCAATAATGTCCACTATTGCTAATCAATTAATTGCATCTCGTCCTAAATTTAATCTTGCAAGTGATGATGAAGTATTATATTTTTATGTTAAAGTAGTTGATCCCAAATTTAAATTCTTAGAATTATCACAAATAGCTCAAGATAAAAAAGAATTAATAAATTTAGTAATAAGACAATTTGGTATCTATGATAATGTAATAATTTATTTAGAAGAAAACTTAGATAGAAGATTACAAGAATTAGAACAAACTTAAAATGAAGAAAGATAAAGTGCATTTAAACTTTATCTTTTTTATTTTATAAACATGGCATCCCCAAAGGAAAAGAACCGATAATCATTTTGTTTCGCTATTTCATAAGCATTTAAGATATATTCACGTTTGGCAAGAGCACTTACCAACATTAAAAGTGTACTTTTAGGTAAATGGAAATTCGTAATTAATCCATCAATAGCCATAAATTCAAATCCGGGATAAATAAAAATATCAGTATTTCCAGAGCATTCTTTAAAAGTATGATATTTATGCATAACTGTTTCTAAGACTCGTGTACTAGTAGTTCCAACAGCATATATTTTTCTACCTTCTCTTTTCGCTTGATTTAAAGCATCCGCTACATCTTTAGGCATTTCATAATATTCCGAATGCATATGATGTTCTTTAATATTATCTACTTCCACTGGTCTAAATGTCCCTAAACCGACATGTAAAGTAACATAATGAATTTCGACACCCTTATTTTTAAGTTCCGTAAGAAGTTCTTCGGTAAAATGTAATCCCGCAGTAGGGGCGGCTGCACTTCCTAAAGTTTTGGCATATACAGTTTGATAACGATTTTGGTCTTTTAGTGTTTCATGAATGTAAGGTGGCAGTGGCATTAAACCTAATTCTTCAATTATTTCTAAGAATATCCCTTGATAATGAAATTCAACCCTTACAATCCCTTCTTCTAATTTTTCTTTAACTTCACATTCTAATTTATCGCTAAACTTTATTTTTGTTCCAATATGTAATCTTTTCGCTGGTTTAGCTAAACATTCCCACTTGTCTCCTTCCATATTTTTTAATAAAAGAATTTCAATATGCGCTTTAGTATCTATTTTTTCCCCTAGTAATCTCGCTGGTAAAACCTTAGTATTATTTAAAACTAAAACATCACCTTTATGTAAATACTCTTTAATATTATAAAAGTGATCATGAGATACATTACCATTTTCTTTATCTAAAAGCATTAATTTAGAAGAACTTCGGTCAGAAAGAGGACTTTGGGCAATAAATTTCTCATCTAATTCATAATCATAATCATTTATATTCATTTAGAACATCACCAAAAATTATTATAAATAAAAAAGGACTAAATGTCCATATTATCTTTCAAATGTCTTTGTATAATAAGGATTAGGATATTCAAAAACATAAAAATATTCTGATCCTTCATTCATTAAAACTTCATCATAGTCATAATTTTGGCGCCATCCAAGTTTTTTAGCGACTTTTAAAGATTTTTCATTCCTTGGATCAATATTAATTAAAAATTTTTTACTATCATTAAATAAATAGCCAAACTCTTCAATAAACATTTGGGTAGCTATACTAGCATAATTGTAACCTCTATATTCAGGAAATATATAAATTTCTAAAGATGTTTGCCCTACAAAAGGAGCAGTTTTAATTATACCAATAATGGCATTATCTAAATATATCCCGACCATTTTATCAGAAAATAAACGAAAATCAACATAATTCCTATTATTATTTATCGTATTTTTTTGATATTCTTCTTTAATAATATCTAAAATTTGTTTAAATTCTTCTTCACTTAAATATTTTAAATTCATTTTTATTTATCACTTTCTAGCTTATTTTTGACAATTTCATATACTTCTTCTGAAATGGTTTCAATACTCTTTAAATTATTACCTTGAACGCATTCAACTTTCGTAAAATTATATAATTTCGTCATTTCTAAATAAGCATTTTCGGCATTAATTAAATTATCCATGGATCTTTCATGTTCATCAAGTTCAGTCCGATTATTTTGCAGAAGTTTTGAATATTCATAAGGCATATGTAAAAATATTTTAATATCAGGTCTTGGTAACTCTAGTAAATCATACTCTAAAGTTTCAATCCATTTAAACATTTTAGTCCGTTCTTCTTTATCTTTAATTTTACCGGCTTGATGTGCCATATTAGAAGTTGTATAACGATCTAAGATAACAATATAATCTTTTTTTAAATAATCATTAATCATATCTAAATTATATAAACGATCAGCAGCATAATATAAAGAAGCTACTTTAGGAGGCACATTATTTGCTCCTTCTTTAAACCAACATTCAGATATACTAGGTTTACCTAAATAAGGACCGCCGACAATCTTACCGGTAGGACTATCATATACGGGAAAAGAAACAATAACAACATTTTCGCCATCTTTCTCTAGTCTTTCTTTTAGCAATTTACTTTGAGTATTTTTCCCTGAACAATCAGTGCCTTCAATAACAATTAATTTTTTCATTTTTCACTCCTTAATAATAGTGCCAATACTTTCTCCCTTTAATATATCTAGTATTTTAAAATATTCTTGGAAATTCATTACGATAATTTGGCGTTTCTTTTCTTTACAATCTAAGACCGCATTTAAATCCATAACTTGTAAATTATTATTTATTACCTCATCATAAGTTAAAGTAGTATATTTATGAGCATTAGGATTTTTTCTTGGGTCACTATCATAAACCCCATCAACATTAGTCATTTTAATAATTAAATCCGCCTTGATTTTATCACTAGCCAGCACTACTCCCGAATCCGTTGAATAACCACTTTTACCAATACCACCGCCAAAAATTATAATATGGTCATTACTTAAATTCATAATTTCTTCATTTGTATAATTCGGAACTAAATCAGGAAAATTAAATGGTGTTACAACTATACTTGGAGTACTTTTACTTTCTAAATAATCATGTAAATATAAGGCATTCATAACGGAAGCTAACATACCAATTGTATCAGCAGTTACGGAATTCATCTCCTCATGTTCTCTACCTCTAAAAAGATTTCCTCCCCCAATAACGATAGCGATATGATGATTATCACTCTTTAAAATATTAATTGTTTCATAAATCATCTTTAATTTATTATTCGATACCGTCTCGTTGTCTTTTAAGGCTTCCCCACTTATTTTTAAAACAATTCGACTCATTTTACTTTCCTTTCATATATGGTAAAGGCATACTTAATGCCATTTTCCACTAATTCTTCAATTATTTGTTTATTCCATTCATTATCGTTAATTTTTGGAAAATAAACATCAGCCTCATGACTATCTTCTATTTCTGTTAAATACATTTTGTCGGCGATGGGATAAAAGGTTTGATATAAGGAAGCACCACCAATTATAAAAACTTCTTCAGGAGTATTTAATAAATCATTTTTAAGTTTATCTAAAGAATCATAGATAATAACATTTTCATTATGAATTAATTCTTGATGGGTAGTAAGAACAATATTGGTGCGTTTAGGAAGAGGCATACCAATAGACAGATAAGTATTTAAGCCCATAACGACTTGATGATTTAAAGTAGTCTCTTTAAAATAGGCTAAATCCTTTTTTAAATGCCAAATTAACTCATTATCTTTACCTAATTCATTATTTTTGCCAATCGCCGCGATTAAAGAAATCATACAGCCACATCCATCTTTATTTTACCAAGATGTTCATAATTAATTAATTTAATATCTTTTAATTCTTTCGAATTATCAAATTTAAAGAAATCTTTTATCTCAGGATTAATCCATAATTCAGGAGCTTTAAAATCACCCATTTCATGGTATCTTCTAATTTGTTCTTTAATACCTTCAATTTGATTCACATAGATATGCACATCTTTAGCGTTATAATATAATTTCCCGACCCTTAAACCGGTAACTTGGGCAAGTAAATGCACTAAAACCGCATATTGGGTAACATTAAAAGGCATTCCTAGGCCGACATCATTACTCCGACAAGTAACAATACAGTTAAGTTTCCCATCTGTAACATCCCACATGGTATTCCAAACACAAGAAGGTAAAACGGCGGTTTTTAAATAATCATTTTGCCATAAACTCATAACCATCCGGCGATCATTCGGATTTTCTTTTAACTGTTTAATTAAATTATCAGATAAATTAAATTTATTCACGATATAACCATAAGCTGTGCCAATTGTATGGGCATACTCTTTCGGAAATACACGGTCTTGGTAATGTCCATCTTCATCTATTTCCCATTCATTCCAAATTTTAACGCCCCGTTCTTGCAACCATCTAACATCATTACTTTTCGCTTGATAAAACCATAAAATTTCTAAAACGGCGGATTTAAAGGCCACAAATTTCGTCGTTAAAATTGGAAATTCTTCCTCTAAATCAAACTCAAAGGATTTAAAAGGTAATTTAATGGTATCAATACCCGTCCTATTGGTTACTCTAGTTCCTTTTTCTAATATTTCTTCACATAATTCAATATATTTTTGATCCCACTTCGACATATTTGGACTCCTAATAATCTAAAGGATGTTTTTTAGTAAGACTTAATACTTCCTTACTTAATTCCTCTAAAACTTTTTCATTATCTTTATTCTTTAAAGCTTTATCAATAATATGGGCAACTTCTCTAAATTCATCTTCATTAAATCCCCTCGTTGTCATAGCAGGTGAACCAATTCGAATCCCGCTTGTAACCATCGCAGATTCTGTTTCATTAGGAATCGTATTTTTATTAACTGTAATATGAATTTTATCGAGTAAAGTTTCCGCTTCTTTACCAGTTACACCCGCACTACTTTTAACATCTAAGAGAATTAAATGATTATCAGTTCCCCCACTTATAACATGATAACCCATTTTGATAAATTCATCGCTCATCGCCTTAATATTTTTAACTACATTTCCAATATAAGTTTTAAATTCCGGTTGTAAGGCTTCATAAAAACTTTGGGCTTTGGCCCCAATAACATGCATTAAAGGACCACCTTGGATTCCTGGAAAAACGACTTTATTAATCTTTTTTGCTATTTCTTCATTATTAGTAAGAATTATACCTCCTCTTGGACCTCTTAAAGTCTTATGAGTGGTTGAGGTTACAACATCGGCATAAGGAACAGGTGATGGATGAAAACCAGTGGCTACTAAACCAGCAATATGCGCCATATCAACAAACATATAAGCGCCAACTTCATCACATATTTCTCTTATCCTTTTAAAATCTATGATTCTTGAATAAGCAGAGGCTCCCGCAATAATCATTTTAGGCTTTTCCTTTATAGCGAGTTCTCTTAAAGCATCATAATCTAGCATTTCGGTTTTAGGGTCTAAATCATAACTAACTATTTCATAATCAATACCACTAAAGTTTAATTTATGACCATGAGTTAAGTGACCACCATTACTTAAATTCATGCCCATAACTTTATCGCCATGATTAAGTAAAGCCCTATAGACCGCCATATTAGCACTAGAACCACTATGAGATTGCACATTTGCATATTTACAACCAAATAATTCTTTTAAATGCTCTATCGCTCTCGTTTCAAACTTATCGATATATTCACAACCACCATAATATCTTTTACCAGAATAACCTTCCGCATATTTATTTGTTAAAATACTACCTTGAATCTCTAAAACATCCTTTGAAACATAATTTTCTGACGCAATTAATTCAATATTTTCTTCTTGTCTTTTTCTTTCTTCTTTTAAGGCATCTTCTAAATACTTCTCCATTATTACCTCTCCTTTTCCAAAGTATCTAATATATTTTCAAAAATCATTGCAATTGTCATTGGCCCAACTCCTCCAGGTACCGGTGCCACATAACTGGCTTTTTCATAGACTGATTCTTTATCGACATCACCAACTACTTTACCATCTACCCTGGATATTCCAACATCTATAGCAATGGCTCCATCTTTTATCATATCACCCGTAATAAAGCCAGGATTTCCTACCGCACTTACAACAATATCGGCATTTTTCGTATGAAAATCTAAATTTTTAGTTTTCGAATGACACATCGTAACGGTCGCTCCTTCACCTATAAATAAATGAAATAAAGGTTTACCGACAATAATAGTGCTATTGATGATACAGACATTTTTACCAACTAAATCGATATTATAATGTTTTAATAATTTAATAATTCCTCTTGGCGTACATGAAACATGATATGGAATATTTTGCACTAAATTACCTAAGGAACCTTTAGCAAAACCATCAACATCTTTTTCTTCCGAAATAGCATTAAAACATTTTAATATATCAATTTGCTTTGGCGTTGGACTTTGCAGTAATATACCTTTTATTTTAGGATCTTTATTTAATTTATCAATTAATTTTAAAATTTCTTTTTCTTCCGTATCTTCATCTAAATGATATAAATAAGGGGTAATTCCTACTTCCTTGCATTTTTTTAATTTACTACTCACATAAATTTCACTAGCGCTATTATTACCAACCCAGATGATTGCAAAACCGATTTCTTCAGGGTATTTTGCTAATCTTTCTTTATATTCTTGAATTAATTCTTCACTATATTTTTTTCCATCTAAAATAGTCATTTTAATTCTCCTTAAATAAACCAACATTATAAGAATAGCCTAAGGCTTCATAAGCTTTTTCGGTGGCCATTCTACCTCTGTTCGTTCTTTTAATAAATCCTTCTTGTAATAAATATGGCTCTACTACATCTTCTACAGTTGTAACTTCTTCCCCAATAGATGTGGCAATTGTTTCGACACCAACAGGACCCCCATTAAATTTTTCAATTAAACTCGTTAAATATTCTCTATCGATACTATCTAACCCCGAATCATCAACATGTAATCTTGCTAAGGCCTTCTTAGTAATATCCATATCAATTACGCCAGTACCTTCAACTAAAGCAAAATCACGGACTCTTCGAAATAGGCGATTCGCAACTCTTGGGGTTTTCCGACTTCTTTTAGCTAGTTCCATTGCCGCATCTTCATTGACATTGATTGAAAATACTCGGCCACTACGCATAACAATATCTTTTAATTCATCAAAAGTATAATATTCGAGTTTTGCCACAATTCCAAAACGGTCTCTTAATGGACTAGATAAATCACCAGCCCGAGTTGTAGCACCCACTAAAGTAAAAGGGGGTAAATTAATTTTAATACTCTTACTTTTACCTTCGCCTCCCCCGATAACTAAATCAATTTCAAAATCTTCCATGGC
>CANPYA010000016.1 GCA_947587565.1 uncultured Bacilli bacterium
TTAATGTTCCTGGATTTCCTTTACTTATTATATATGTTAATGTCTTTTTATATTCTTTTATTCCTTCTTCATTTTGTGTTGCACTTGATATTAATTCTTTTAAATCTATTTTTCTCTTATCTATCTTTAAATTACTCCCACTTAAATATAATGTTCCATCTCCTTTTTGAATATAATAACTTCCATTTTCTTTTATTTCGGTTAATGAACCTTCTAAAGTTATTGTTAATTCTGATGTACAATTGTAAGCTACATTTTCATTATTTTTTCCATCAACAATACTTACATTTGATATCTCATAATTTTTTCTTTCTAAACTATAATTACTATCACTATCTATTGTTCCATAATAATGGGTTCCTATTTTTGATGGAGCCATATCACTAGCTAGTATATTTATATGATATCCTTCTATTCCTCCACTTAAGACTGATTTACCATAATCATCTATATTTTCTGTTTCTCCCGTAAATGTTGTACTTGTACTTGTATCTATATTAGTTATTTGAAAAAAGGCAAAAGATGATGTTACTATTAATACTGTTAAGACTAATACTCCTAATATAAGTGATATTTTATTTTGTTTATTCATATGCAACTACTCCTTCTTTTATTATAAACAATAGATAAGCAAATATTCTTTTATATAAATTAAGTATAACATAAATATCGTATTAGTGTATATAAAGATTTTTATTATTTGTCTTAGACTTTACGCTTATCATAATTTACCTATGCCTATAATAAAATTATACAAGTAAAAAACTGATTTGTAAATATAAAAGTGGTTATTTCTGACTACATATTTATTTTTTAAAAAATGAGACAATTATTTTAGGTGAATTTAATATGGTTTATAATAATAAAGATTTTGTCTTTAAAGACAATATTAAAGAAATAATTGCTAAAAATATTCGTAAATATCGCAAAGAAAAGGGTTATACTCAAGAACAACTAGCGGTTTATACTAATCGCTCCTACGAATTTATTAGAAGAATTGAAACAGACTATGGTGAAAGAGGTATATCAATAGAAACCTTATATCGAATTTCCGTAGTATTAGAAACTGATATTGGTAAGTTTTTTGAAGAGTAGAAAAAGAAAGCCACTAACGACTTTCTTTTATATTTGCATTAATTCATTTTCTTTTTCTTTGACTTTATCATCAACTATTTTATTATATTTATTAATTAATTCTTGAACATCTTCTAAATATAATTTTTCTTCATCTTCTGGTAGTTCAGCTTTTTTTATTTTATCATTGTCTTCTTGTCTAATATTTCTTAAAGCAATTTTAGCTTCTTCTCCAATACTTTTAGCACTTTTAACATATTCTCTTCTTCTATCTTCCGTAAGTTCCGGAATAGTTATAATAATCATTTCCCCATTATTACTTGGAGCAATACCTAAATTAGATTCATTAATCGCTTTTTCAATATTCTTTAAAGCACTTCTGTCAAATGGTTTAATAAATAATTGTCTTGCTTCTGGTACTGTCACATTACTAATTGCATTAAGGGGTGTCATTGTGCCATAATAGTCCACCATAATTCCATTAAGCATGGCAGGATTTGCTCTTCCTGCTCTAATACTTAATAATCTACTATCTAAATTTTCTATTGCTTTAAGCATTTTTTCTTCCGTATTTAAGTCCATAATTTAACCTCCATTTCACCAAAGACATTGACATCTTCTTCATTAGTCTTGGCCATATAATTCATAACTAATGCTCCATAAGTATTAATATATAAACTATATTTTAAATCATTTAATGTTTCATCAACTAAAATTATACCATCTTTACCATCATCTTGCAATTTTTGTTTTAATTTATCAAGCATTTCTTCTTTAGTAATATTATATAATTCTAATAAATCATCTTCTTCTAATAAAACACCCTTTTCTGTATCAAAGACATAAGATTTTAAATTATAAGCGGAAATAAGATAGAAACAACTATATTTAAAATCATTAACTACTAAACTAGAGTATTTAACAAAGTTATAATCATTATAATTACGATAAGTTAAAGTATAAATATTATCATTATTATAATTAATAGTTTCTTTATTAATATCTTCCGGTATATAAGTAATATTAGCTTTATATACTTTATTATTTTCATTATTTAAAGCATCACTTATATCATCATAACCTTTGATATTAATATGGACATCTTTCGTATATATTTCGGCACTTTCACTAATAGTCGTGGCATTATCATAATAGATATAATCTTGATCCTCTTTTATTTTATAACTAACTATTTCTTCTTCCTCTTCTTCTTTATACATATCTTCACTTGAAACATACTTAGTTAAGAAGTAACCACCCACTGCTAAAGAAAGAACAATAATTATAAATAAGACAAACCCAACTTTACTTTTTAAATTCTCTTCCATTAATTATCTCTCCTTTTAAAGATATTCATATAATGCTCTTTTAATGGCATCTTTCGTAATATTTATTTGATAATCAGTATAATAATCTTTTGGACTAATATTAAGTTTCATAATAGATGTATCATCAATATAAGCAATTATTTTACCTTTTTTAACCACTAAAATAGTTGGGGCTTGAATATCTTTATGGTTTTTATCAAATATAGGAACATAACTATCTAATTTATTTAAGACTGTTTCATAAGTCCCATTATTCTCTTCTCGATCTCTTAAGAAATCATAATAATATATTTGATCTATTTTTAATTCTTGGGCGACTTCATTTAAATATTTAGCGGTATAATTGGTCCAGATATTTTCCGGAAATCCAAATAAAACTATGCCACTTCGACCTGATAAGATATTTAAAGCATCTGAAGCATCTGCAAAAGTATAAACATTATCTTGCGGTACTAAATCATATAAATTTGCCATCTTATGGGCATCAGTCTCCGCATTTTTGGAAAAATCGATATTCCCAACATAGATAAATAACCCAATACAGACAATAAACAATATAATATAAATGATCATTTGGACATTATTTTTAAATAATTTCTTTTTCATATTCCACCTATAATAGATTATAACAAATATTTAAGATAATTTTAAGATAATAAATAGTTTTTTTGTCAAATATATGTCTATTAGATATAAAAAGTTAAATAAATATGCTAATATTAAGATGGTGAAAATAATGAATAAAGAAGAAAACTTTAAAAAATTTGCATTATTCTTTAAATATGATTTAGCAATTAAAAAAGAATTAATTAAATTAAAATATCCTGATGAAAACAATCTAACTGATGAAGATTTATTTAAATATTATGATCTATTAGTAAGTGGTATTCAAGAGATAAGAAGGTATTTCTTACAAATGGTTAAATCTTTAGGATGGACTTCCGAAGAAAAGGTAATAAATAAATTTTTTGATAATTTAGATAGTGAACTTAAAAATATGAGTTACAATTATAATAAATTAAAATCTTTTTATATTAATAGATTAAGTGATATGCGGGAAGAATTTATTGAAACAGTTAATTATGATAATATTGGTTATACTATGCATTTTGGGACAGATATGCATTTAGCAAAGACCGTTAATGAAATGTTACATGCTATTCATAAATATGTTATTAATAATGAAAGTATCTTACAAAATTTACCAATTCAAGAAGTAGTAAAAAGACCATTTAGCATTACTTCACCTTATGATGGTTATACTATAACAGGAGAAGATAATTATACTTTGTATGGTGATGATAATGAACTGGCTAAAGACATATTACATAATTTAGATATTAAAAGTAATGCTGGAGTTACTGATATAGTGGCCATTAATAGTAGTCAAAAAATAATTATGATGGTTCGGGATAAAGGACATGCCCTATCAATTGAAATAGATATTGGTGATGATGATAAATGTTTAGTTAATTATTTTATACCTAAAGTTTGTAATCCCGAAATAGTAAATACCTTACCAGGAGTTAGAAAAGTCAATAATGCTAGTCAATTTACTGATGGAAAGTTTTTAGCCAATAAAGAAGAATTGCCTAAAATGTTAGATGAATTTATAAAACGAGTTCCTACCGATTTAGAAATGACTGAAGAATGGATTTATACACCAAAAAAATAGCCTTGAAATTAAGACTTTTTTTCTTTTTCACAATTTTCACAGATATGTTGATTATTTTTATTAACGATTAAGTTACCACAAGTGGGACAAACTTCCCCAGTTGGCTTATACCAGGTGGCATAATTACATTTAGGATAACCGGAACAACCATAGAATATTTTACCTTTTTTAGTTTTTCTTGCCACAATATCTTTATGACATTTAGGACATTCAGCTATCTTTTCTTGCTCTATTGTTTCTTTTTTATCTTTCTTAATATATTTACATGTTGGATAATTAGAACAAGCCACAAATTCCCCAAACTTACCTTTTCTGATAACTAAATCACTACCACATTCCGGACAAATATCACCAGTTTTTTCTGGAGCTTTCTTTTCCATATTCTTTAAAGCATCATTCATAATAGGCTCAAATTTATCATAAAACTCATGTAATACTTTAATATTATCTTTTTTAGCATCCGCAATATCATCTAAATCAGATTCCATATTAGCGGTATATTTTACATTTATAATATCACTAAAATATTCTTGTAATTTATCTGTTGTTTCCATACCCATTTCGGTAGGCACAAATTTCTTATCTTCTACTTTGACATAATCATGATCTTTTAGTGTGCTAATAATCGTCGCATAAGTAGAAGGACGTCCAATACCTAAACTTTCTAATTCTTTAATTAAACTAGCTTCGGTATATCTTGGGGCTGGTTTTGTAAAGTGTTGGTATTTGTTGATGGAGTCCGCTACAACTACTTTACTTTGATAATTTTTAAAATCAGGTAATATTTTATCTTCATTATCTTCATATTCGGAATAAACTTTTAAATAACCATCAAAAGTTAAAACACTACCATTAGTTTTAAATAAGTAATCATTATTTTCAAATATAACTGTTGTGGCTTTAACTTTGGCATCGGCCATAATAGAGGCAAGTGCTCTTGTATAAATTAATTTATATAACTTATATTCATCATTAGATAAATAAGGCTTTACAGATTCTGGAGTTCTATTGATACTTGTTGGTCTAATACCTTCATGGGCATCTTGCATATTGGCATTCTTTTTACCTACTTTAGCATATCCCACATATTCACTACCATATTTTTTATTGATATAACCTTTAGTTTCGGTAATAAATTCATCAGAAAGACGAACACTATCAGTACGCATATAAGTAATTAACCCAACTGTTTCACTACCTAAATCGACACCTTCATATAATTTTTGCGCGAGTTTCATGGTTTTGGATGCCACAAAATTAAGTTTATTAACGGCCATTTGTTGTAAAGTTGAAGTTTTAAATACTTCTCGCGCACTCTTTTTCTTTTCTTTTTCTTCAATACTATGAATATTAAAAGAATTACTTAATTTATCTAATATGGAATCAGCTTCTAATTCCGTTTTTATTTCAATATCTTCATTTTTGTATTTGAATAATTCGGCGGTAAAATCTTTGAAATCGGCTTCAATTGTCCAATATTCTTCCGGAACGAAAGCTAAAATTTCTCTTTCCCGATCAACAATTAATTTAAGAGCAACTGATTGGACTCTTCCAGCACTTTTACCACCCGTTTTATATTGCATTAATTTACTTAAACGAAAACCAATAATTCGATCTAAGATTCTTCTCGTTTCGGCTCCTTTAACTAAATTCATATCAATTTTAGCCGGTTCTTTAATCGATTTTAAAACGACATCTTTAGTTATTTCTCGAAAAGTTACTCGGTCATATTTTTCTTCCGGAATATTTAATTCATCTTTTAAATGCCAAGAAATAATTTCTCCTTCCCGGTCGGGGTCGGTTGCTAAATAGACATGATCCGCACTTTCCACTAATTTCTTTAATTCTTTAACATCTTTATTCTTACCTTTAATAATGACATATGTTGGTTTAAAATCATTATCTAAATCAACACCTAAGCCATATTTACCTGTTGTGGCTAAATCCCTGATATGGCCTTTAGAAGATACTACTTTGTAATCTCCCGCTAAATATTTTTCAATTGTTTTACTTTTAGCAGGTGATTCTACTATTACGATATTTTTCAAAATATTCACTCCTGTCTTTATATTTTATACAATGTTTTTTAATTCTTGTCAATTAATAACCGGAAAATTTCCAAAATTTGTTTTTCAAAAGAGAAAAAATAGAGCTAGTTAAACTCTATTTAATTGGCATTCTCATTTGAATTATCAGTAGGAATCTCTGTTTGTTCTTCCTCTGGTATTGGAATTGTTTCATCAACAATAACTTGTTCTTCTTCTTTTAATTTATTAATAGTTTTCTCTAAATAAGAGAAATAATTATTTTTAATCGCCGTTGTACTCATACTCATTTTTAAAGAAATCATATTATTAATATTTTGTAGTTCTTCGACTGTATAAGTTACATCACCATAATATTTTGTTTCACTAGTTGAAGCATTATAATAAGCATCGGCATTCTTCCAAGAACCATCCGCAAATACTACTCTTGATACATAATCCGGACTAAATAAATCGGTACCCATATAAAGTCTTGGATCATAATTTAAATTCATTAAATTAGCAATCGTTGGAAGTAAATTAATATAAGAAGTATATTCATCTCTTGCCATTGGACTCATACTAGGGTTATAAATAACAAAAGGTGTCTTTTCAATATCATAATCATCTAAGTTATGACTAATCATTTCCGCAACTTGATTCTTTTTTAAACCATATGGATAGTGATCGGCAAGCATCACGATAACTGTATCATCTAGTTTACCAGCAGTCTCTAGTTTATCAATCATAATACCAATCGCGTTATCAACTACTTTTAGCTTTGACATATAACGACTAACACTATTAGAGTATCCTTCACCTTTAAAATAATCTTTATATAAATCGCCATAAGTGGAACTAACTGAATAAGGTTGATGGCTAGTTACAGTTGTAAGCCAAGTCATAAATGGTTTATCAGTAGTATCATTTAAAAGAATATCAAAGGCTTTTTCAAAGAATTCTTCATCGCTAGGCCATTCCCCGTAAACACCACTTGTTTTAATACCCAATTTATCAGCACCATAGAAATTACTACTACCCATATTAGGATGACTAGTCTTTCTTTTATAATACCATTCGACAAAATCATGCATACTACTTGTATTATAACCCTTTGCATTAAATAAATTGAATATAGCTTCATAATAAGTATTATTTTTATAAACATTCATGGTACAAGTATTATAAATAGAATATAAAGAGGTCATGGCACTAAATTCATTATTACCTGTCGCACAACTATTACGTGGAGAATAATGATTATTCCAATGCCATCCTTCACTGTATAATTTATAGAAGTTAGGATAATATTCAGGATTAATAATTGCTTCATTAACGGATTCCATTAAAATAACTACGACATTTTTTCCTTCAAACATACCAGTATAGTCATTATAATCAGTAACTACTTGGTTAGCAAAGTATTGATTTAATTTCGCATATTTTTTTTCTTCGTCACTATTTGCAAGTTTATCCAAATAATCATCTACTTCTCTTGTAGGTTTAGTGGCATTTCCTGGTGTATTTGGACTAAAGACATTTTCATCAATTTCAATTGGATATAAATAACTTCTTAAATCAACTACCCCAAACATTACAGAACCATATTGATTAACCGCTACAGTTGGTACATCAGGAACTAAGAATAAATATTTATTACTTTTAGTTTGTAATTTATTTTGCATAAATGGTAAGGTAATTGTGCCATAATATAATAAGCCACTAACTAATAATACTGGAATTATTAAAAGAGTTTTTAAATTAAATTTTAATTTATGATATTCTTTCTTTCTTAAGATAAATATGTAATGAATGAAAGCCCAAACAAATGGAATAATAACTACATAATAAATAAGCTTAAATGAATCTAAAAAGTCATAGATATAATCAGTTACAGCCCCAAATTGACTAGATGTATTAAAGGAAATATACACACCTAGAAAATTAAAGAAACCTAGTTGTAACCAAGAGTATAAAGTATATAAGAATATATATACTAATATTATTGTATTTCTTAACCATTTTCTTTTAGTAAGTGATGCTAAGAAAGTAAAAATTAAACTTAAAATAAATGTACTAATTAATATTCTTAATGTAGCATAATTAAAGAAACTAAAATGACTAATTAATCTAAAAATAATTTCAATAGCAAATGTAAATAAAGTAACCATTAAAACATTATTAATAAAATTATCTTTAAAGAATTCTTTTTTTACTTTCTCTTCTTTTATTATATTTTCTTTTGCTTCTAAAACAACATCTTCCGTAGTTTTATTATTTTCCTTAATAGGTTCTTCCTTTATTTCAGGAACGACTTTTACTTCTTCTTGAACTTCTTTTTGTACTTCCTCTTTAACAACTTTTGGTGTTTCTTTTTTTACTGTTTTTGGAGTTGTTGTTTTCTTAGCATTATTAGTCTTTTTGCTACCATTATTTACTTTAGCTGAACTAGTTTTCGCCTTAGTACTTTTAGACTTATTAGTTGTTTTAGTAGATTTACTTGCTACTTGTTTATTAGTTACTTTTTTAGTAGTATTTTTATTTGTTTGGCTTTTTGAACTTGTACTTTTTTTAGTAGTACTAGCCTTTCTATTTTTATTCGTCTTTTTTACTTCATCATTCATCGTTGATACTTCCCTTCTATAATTTCTTTTACTGGTTTATAGGTTTTGCGATACCCATCTATAATACCATATTTTTTAATTAGTTCAAGATGTTTTTTTGTCGGATACCCTTTGTGTTTCGCTATTTCGTATTCTGGATGGAGTTTACCAAATTCTACCATGAGACGGTCTCTAGTAACTTTGGCAATTACCGAAGCTGCGGCGATAGACAAACTTAAAGCATCACCATGAATTATTGGTAATACCGGAACATCTCTTTCTAATTTCATGGCATCAGTTAAAATATAATCAGGTTTAACATTTAGATTATCTAAAGCGATATTCATAGCTAGACGTGAGGCTTCTAAAATATTTATTTCATCAATTTTTTCAGCATCAACAATTCCTATCCCAATACTTATTGCATCTTTCTTTATTATATCAAAGAATTTTTCTCTTTGTTTTTCTGTAAGTTGTTTAGAATCATTTAAACCTTCTAATTGATAATTTTTCGGTAAGATAACAGCAGAAGCCACAACTGGTCCTACTAAAGGTCCTCTTCCTGCTTCATCAGTACCCGCGATTAAATTATACCCTTTGGTATATAATTCTTTTTCATATTTTAGCAAATTTTCTTTTGTCAACTACACCACCATCAATCAAATGTTATTCCTGCTATTTTACCCCCAACTATATCATTATACACCTTTTCACTAATTTTTTCATAAAAAATTTCATTATTTTTGATTGCCCCGATTTTTTTCGCCAAAACTTCATAAATCTCCATTACATCTTTAGTATTTACTCCATAATATTCTTGTAATTTTTCAGGATAATTTTTACTTAAAAAATCTAAAATATAATATGCTATTTCATCAATATTTAAAACTTCTTTTCTTATCCCCCCAGTTGCTGCAATATTTAAAGCTACTTTTTCTTCATCTAACTTTGGCCATAAAATACCTGGCGTATCTAAAATAGTTATCCCGGCATTAGTCTTTAAATAAGTTAGATTCTTAGTAACTCCCGGTCTATTTTCGACACCTGCTACTTTTTTCCCGACAATCTTATTTATAAGGGTACTTTTACCAACATTAGGAATACCGATAACTAAAGCTTTTATTTCTTTTTTATTTAATCCTTTACTTAATCTTTTGTTTTGAATATCTTCCGTAATTTGATGGGTAAGTTTAATTACTTTAGCATAATCTTTATTATCTTTTAAATCAATAACTAATGTGTGATATCCATTACTCTCATAAATATCGACCCATTTTTGAGTTTTCTTAATATCACATAAATCTTTTTTAGTCATAATTAAAATTCTTTGCTTATTCTTTATCAAATTATCAATATCTTTAATCTTACTCGAATAAGGTATTCTAGAATCAATAATTTCATAAACAATATCAATATTTTTTAATTCATCACTAATTAATCTTTTAGTTTTTGCCATATGACCCGGATACCAATTAATATTTGTTTTATTTTCATTCATTTTTATCACCACTACTTTTACTTTCCTCTGTTAATAAATCAAAATATTGAATATTTCTTTTTATATGTCTATTTCCTTCGTTTTGAACTAGTAAGAATTTCTTACTAGTTTAGTATTCGTTCAATTCATAACTATTATAAATCTCATTAATATGCATTGTTATATTATTTCTCGTTGTGTTAAATAGTTCCCCCCCCAATTGCTTTTTGTGTCAACCATAAATTTCCATCTTCAAATCGAACTTGAATTCCTTTATCATGAGTTTGTCTTTCAAAAATAATAAACTCAGTACTGCTACTTCTTATCATTAAATCTTTTGCCATCATCTCATCTCCTTTGCATATGTTTTTGATTTTAATAACTTCTACTATTTTATATCATTTTTATTTTCTTTAAGATATTTATTATAAAATTCATCCATTGATGATATATACTTTTGATCTTGAATTATTCGATATTTTTCATATTCACTTTCGGCTTTATCTATTGCTTGTTTATGGGAAATTTTACCGGAATCTGTTAAAATTTTCTTTTCTCTAAATTTTAATAATTTATCAGTCGCATTTATCCAATCTTGCATTGTCATAATCTTATGTTCATAAGCCATATCTTCCGCATAATCTAAAAATGCTAAGGTTAAACGATTTAATTTATTTAATTCTTCTTCATTTAAATAATTTTTAGCAATAGTAACATCATATTTATATATTAATCCATCAGGACTATTTTTCCAATTAGTAAGTCCCATATTTTCGTGATTTGCATTTGCTCTAGTATAAATTAATTCTGCTGCTGTATGACCACTTATAGCATAATGTAATTTATTTTGGACAATTTTGAAAAATGTATAAGCTTCTTCAGTTTGCGGATTATAGTCTGTTGAGGTAGCAATAAATAAATCAGTAATTTTTTGATAAGACATTCTTTCACTTACTCTAATGGTTTTAATTCTTTCTAATAATTCATCAAAGTATTGTGTACTAAATTTATTACCATTTATAAATCTTTCATCATTTAAAGCAAAACCTTTTATCATATATTCTTTAAGTATTTTAGTTGCCCATATTCTAAATTCAGTGGCTTTTTTAGAATTAACTCGATAACCCACTGCAATTATGGCATCTAAATTATAAATTTTAGTTTTATATTTTTTGCCATCTGAAGCAGTTATCGAGGAATCCTCGACAACTGAATTTTCATCAAGTTCATTATCCCTAAAAATATTTTTTAAATGTAAAGAAATATTATCTATGGAACAATCAAAAACTTTAGCCATTCCTTTTTGTGTAAGCCACAAAGTTTCATCTTTATAAATGGCATCGACAATTATATTTCCTTCTTTATTTTTATATATTAATAAATTATTTTGTTCTTCCAATTTGTTCATTACTTTCATCTCCATTCTAATATGCAATTTAAAATTTTGGCTTGTTAATTTTAACAAGCCAATTTATATATATTTTACTTAATAGTATTATATCATTTTTAATATTATTTCGGTATGTTTTTTTAATATTTATTTAATAAATAAAACCATACCATCCCCTAAGCCAATATCGTTTCTTTTTACAAAGCCAAATTTTTCGTAAAATGATTCTTTGCCTTTGGAAGCCCCTAAATAGACTCTTAAACTTGGATTATCTTTTTTTAATTCTTGGACTTTTTCTAATAATTTATGCATTATCATTGACCCAATTTTTTGTGATTGATATTCTGGTCTAACCATTACATCTTGAATATATAAAAAACATATTGTATCCCCAATTAATCTACCAAAACCAATTATTTTATCTTTATCATAAACACTTATAGAATAAAAGGTATTATCTAAAGCAATTTTAGAAATTCTATTATCATAGGCACCCCAACCTACAGCATCATATAAAGAATTAAATTCATCGACATTCTTATTATTTTCTTTAATATTTATTTGCATATTACCTCCATATATTAAAAAAAGTTAAACTTTTCATTCAACTTTACCAAAACGATTAAAAGGATATATTACAATACCTACAGTTCCTTCAATTTCGTCCTTTTTAATTACTCCTAAAATCCGACTATCTAAAGATATCGTCCGATTATCTCCCATTAAAAAGTATTCATCATCACCTAGAGTATATTTATGAAAGTCTTCGGTTATACCTGAAGCATATTTATCGGTAATTATTTTATCATTAATATATAGTTTACCATCAATATATTCAATTGTTTCGTTAGGAAGACCAATAACTCTTTTAATTAAGTTATCCCCTTCCACATTTTTATTAACGACAACAATATCGAATCTTTCATAACTTTGATCATATTTTTTTAAGATCATTAACTCATTACCTTTTAATGTTGGCACCATACTTTCACCTTGTACCATTATTGGGGTAAATAAAAATGTTCTAATAACAATCACTGTTAAAATAATTACTAAATAAGGAATTAATTCTTTAATTATCTTCATAACTAGTCCTCCTCAAAATAAAAGAATTAAGGTTAATTACCTTAATTTCTTTCTTTAACCTTATATTCTTTACGCATTTTTTTAATAAAGTTAAGTTTACTTCTTCTAACCATACCCTTTTTAACAACGGTAATCTTATCAATAGTTGGAGCATTAACAGGGAATATTCTGGTAACCCCAATACCATTTGAAGTTTTACGAACTGAAAAAGTTTCAGATACACTGCCACCTTTTTTAGCAATTACTAAACCTTCAAAGGCTTGGATTCTTTCTTTCTTTCCTTCTTTTACCCAAACATCAACACGAACTGTGTCTCCTACACGAAATTCAGGAATATCTTTGCGTATATGGCGTTCATTAATTTTATCGACTAAATTGGCCATCTCATACACTTCCTTTCTAATAATAAATTTTACCTGTAATCATTAAGTAACTTATTTATTTAAGCGGATTACATACCCTTTGGGTTCGTTTAAGATTATAGCATAACTTTATTTATTGTGCAAGTACTTTACAAGATTAAAATTTTCCTTAATTTGTAAATAATTTTATCTACTTTTACCTTTTTTAGGTATTACTAATTTACTTTCTAAAAACTCTAACATCTTTAAATATCTATGCAACTCATCTTTTTTTATGTGTTTACCATAGACACTCATTAGATACTCTCTTAATTCATTAATTTTATCTAAAACTATTAAGGCATCACTATCATTGGCATCATCAGATTCGGCTATATTCATAATAATATAAAGTAATCTTTTATATTTTTTCATAAATATACTTTCAATAGTTGGTTTAACTAATCTTTCATCATAAATGGTAATTTTTTCACCCATATTGGAACTACTAAAACTAAACACCGATTTTTCTTCAATTTTTAATAGTTCTAAATCACATTTTACTTTACTAATTGTCTTTTCCATTTTCCCCCTCCAACAAATCTGGTCTTCTTTCTTTAGTTCTTTTTATTTGTTCATTTTTGCGATACTCGGCTATTTTTTTATGATCTCCACTAAGCAAAACTTCTGGTACTTTTAACCCTCTAAAATCGGCAGGCTTAGTAAAGGTAGGATAATCTAATAAATTATTCGTAAATGAATCATACTCCCATGAGTCTTCTTTAATAACTCCCGGCAGTAATCTTACTATAGAATCCGTAATCGCCATCGCCGGTATTTCACCACCCGTTAAAATGAAATCACCAAGACTAATTTCTAAATCGACAAACTCTCTAATCCTCTCATCATAACCTTCATAATGGCCACAGATAATGATTAAATGCTTATATTTTTTTAATTCATGAGCTTTCTTTTCATTATAGACTTTACCTTGGGGACAAGTTAGAATAACTAGGGAATCTGGTGTTTTAATTGCATCTAAACATCTTACTACGGGTTCACACATTAAGACCATTCCAGAACCTCCCCCATAAGGTGTATCATCTACTTGATGATGATTAAGTAAAGAATACTCCCGAAAATCAATAATATTAATCTCCACAGCTTTCTTTTCTATAGCTCTTTTAATAATTGATTCATTTAAGAATCCCGTAAACATTTCAGGAAATAAAGTTAAAATATCTATTTTCATATAATTAATTCACTTCCTTTATCGGTCTCTATCTTTTTATTTTCTAAATCAACTTTAACTAGATAATTAGAATTTAGAGGTAAATAAAATTTCTTTACACCTTTTACTAATAACAAAGGATTATTTAAATCGTTTTGATAATCAATAACTACCCCAATATTTTGAGTATTATCAAAGACATTTAAACCAATTAAATCACTTAGTAAATATTCATCACGATCTAACTCTAAATCATTTCTTTTAATATAAATATTTTGCCCTTTATATTTTAATATTTCATTAATATTTTGATAATTTTTAAATAATACTAAATGATTATTTTTATGGACTCGATGTTCTTTAATTTCTTCTTTTACTTTATTTGGTCCAATATACAATGGAAAATTACTTTTAAATATTCTTTCTTGATATTCAAAATTACTAATTATTTTAACTTCGCCTTTAATTCCAAATGAATTAACTATTTTCCCCACATTAATATAATTATCCATGATAAACCTCATACATTAGAATACTTGCGGAAATACTAGCATTTAAACTTTCACATTTATTACTCATTCTAATATGGACTTTTTTATCACATAACGCACTTACTTCAGGACTTACTCCCCTACCTTCATTACCAATAACGATAGCTACTAAAGAATCTTTATACTCTCCTATATCTTCGCCATCTTGCACTGAAGTCGTAATTTTAATATATTTTTTATCTAAATTTTTTAAAAATTCTACAATATCAGTTCTCATTATATTAAGATGAAAAAGCATACCTTCGGAAGAACGAATAACTTTGGGATTATATAAATCAACAGAATCATTACTTAAAACAATAGTATCAAAATTAAAAGCGACAGCACTTCTTATAATCGTTCCTAAATTACCGGGATCTTGTAACCTATCTAAAACTAAGATATTTCCTTTAATATCTCTTTTCTCTAACTCTTTACAAACTGCGATTAATTTAGCCCCACTATCTTGTTCTGACAATTTATGTATTATTTTATCCGTTATATAAATGGTGGGTACGTCAAAACTTAATTCTTTATTTGTTGTATATATTTCTTTAACTACACCTAATTTAAGGGCTTCATTAACTAAATGTTCATCTTCAATCAAGAATAATTTTTCACTATCCCGATATTTTTTTTGTTTAAGCTTTTCTAAATATTTAATTTTAGCATTATCTAAACTTGTAATTTCCATTAGTACCACCACATCTTTAGTATACTAAAAAATAACTGATAAATCAAAAGAATATTAAATAATTAATTTTTAACAACTTCTTTATTATAATTTTTACATTTTTCTTCTAGTAACAAATAATTACAACATCTTTCTTTAATTTTTATATCAAGGGTATTGTTTATATAACTATTATAAAGATATAAAGATTTATTTTTAATTGCTAATTTGTTTTTATTTAGCCATTTTAATTGTTTTTTTAAAAGAATGTAATATTTTTCTTCTTCATTGGAAATATCTTTTTTATATAAATCAAATTTTTTATAATTATTTTTATTTAAAGGAATCATATTATTAATATTTAACGCTCCCAAAACACCATTGTCAATTTTAATAAAATCAACATAATTATGCATTTTTAAATGTTTTTTCTTTGGACTTGACAAAGGTACGAAATATTCGCAATTATTAATAGCAAAAATAATACCAATAAATGGTCTTAATTCTTTCTTATCTTTGTTATATGGCACTCTGTTATCAAATTTTCTTAAATAATCACAGTATTTTGAATCAACCTTAACTAATATAAAATTTTCCATATTAAACCTCCTATACTAATTATAATACAAAATTATAATTATCATAGAGGACAAAATAAAAATTAGAGTTATTTAAAACTCTAACTTTTTTAGTTCCCATTTATGGCTGGGTTCACCGCTTTTATTAGTTTCCTGTTTCGGTCGGAATTACCGCTTTTTTAGTTCCCATTTATGGCTGGGTTCACCGCTTTATTGCATAACTTCGTATGCACACTTATAATATATAGTATTTTTTATCTTTTGTCAACTATATCTAGCTCTTCTCAGGATAAAATCATAAAATCGAAGAATGTGATAAAATATCTACGGAAGTAGGTATTTTAAAATGGCAAAAAAA
>CANPYA010000017.1 GCA_947587565.1 uncultured Bacilli bacterium
ATTATTGAATTCTCCTAGAAATCTTACTTCTATTTCATCACTTCTAATTTCGACAATTTCCCCAAGTAATTTTTGATCATCATTTTCAAAAATTAAATGTAAATTTAATAAATCACCCTTTACATCTTCGGGTAATTTATTTTCAATAAAGGCTTTATTATCACTAATATAAAGTATTTTGCCAAACATATTTTTCCCCTTTTCTTAACTTAATAAATTATTAATATCTTTATCAAGAGCTTCAATTAATTTATTATAATCTCTTATTGCATTTTGATTATTATTTTTTACCCAATTATAAATAATTTTACCTAAAAGATCTTTTTTACCACTATTTACCTTATGATAATTATTTTCATCATCTTTTAGTCTTTGTACTTCCTTTTCATAACTTTGATATGATTTAATTTTAGCACTGGCACTAACTACGTTATTTAATTTTTTTTCAAGTTCGCTAATGCTTCCATTGACGCTACTTGATTTAATTTTATCAAGAGCTTCAACTACTTTAGATTTACCTTGAAAACTTGAATCAGTTAATCGACCTTTCATAGTAGTCAATAAATTTTTATATTTACTTAATTCATTTATTGCAGTTGATGCATCTCTATTTAACTTATCAGGATCGACTCCATCCCATTTTCCCATATTAATTCATTCTCCTATTCTTAATATTAAAAATAACGTTGACTATCAACTGATGAATATAAATCGACCGCTTGTATTAAAAATTGATTAATATTATTACAGCGATTATTAACAACATTAAAATTTTCTTTAAATTTATTAAATTCTTCACTTAAATAATCACGAGCTTTTGACTCCCAATCAGCAGTATTTGTTGCAGATTTTATAGTTATTTCCAAATCATCAAGGCATTCATTTAATGTTCTAAATAAATTATTTTGTTCCATACTTAAATCATTTAAAGCATTATAATCACATTCAAAACTCATTTAAATACCACCTTCACTTAATATCTATATTTTTGCTACCAAATTGTGTATCAATTTCATCCATAGCTTGAGCATAGCCTTCCATAAAATTTGCATAAGAATTTAAGACATTTTCTACTAAACCTAATTCATCTAAAAAAACATTTATTTGACCAATATAATAACTATAATTATTATCTTTCCAAATATTACCCATTTCAGTACTTTTACTATTTATCCCTTTAACAGCAGTACTATAATTTTCCATTGTACTTTTAATTTTTTCAGCTTTATTTTTCAACAAATTAGTGTTTACTTTTATTAACATATAAATTTCCCCTTTTATACATAAAATTTAAAAATTATTTTTAAATTTTATGTATAAAAATCACCTAAGTGATTTTTAACCTTTATCAACTGCTCTAGCATTTTCAGAAGCAGTTTTAATATTTGAAATACAAACATTTAAGCTATCAAATATTTTACTCATATTAGGATTTAAAACTGCATTTAATTGTTCTTTAGCTGCTGCTGCAGAATCACCATCCCACATTTTATCGCCATTATCTAATTCGTTAATTTTATTAATTAAATCAGATTTAACTTGTTCAAGTTGAACTAAGATTTTGTTTAATTCTTCACTAATATTATTAATAGAATTATAATCATATGTTGTAATATCCTTATTAATATTTTGTTCAGATAATGCTGATAATTGATCATAATTCAAAGTTCCAAATGTTCCAGCTACATTAGTATCTGCTCCTAAGTTAGAAATTTCCAAATTACTAACAGTTGCATTCAAATCATTCATTGAATTTTCAAAGGCAGCCCCAAATTCATTAATGAAATTAATCATTGCCTCATGTGTTGTTAAAAAATCATGATAATTTTTAGCTGCTGCTGCTCCAGTCCAAACATTTGGTTGAACTAAAACTTCAATTTGAGCATTAAAATTAGTTGAACATTTTTTAACACTATTATCTTCTCCATTCAAATAATCTAAAACTTTACCGGCCCAGTCTTTTAACCTTGCTGGGTCATATGCGAATACTGACATAATACACCAACCTTTCATATTTTTATATCATATTTGCAATTTTAGTATAACATTATTATTTACTTTAAGTCAATTAAACCGATAAAATTTGACATTTGATTGACATTCAATTTTTAAAATCATGTAATAATTTAATACGATATATTTTAGAAGTTTGAATAAGATAGCCATACTCTGGCGTAATTTCTTCCCGATCTTCTCTTTCAAATTTAGCAATTTTAAATAAATTTTGATCTGAAATTCCACTACCAACAAATATACCTCTTGATGTATCTGAACCATTTTTAAACCATTCTTCAAAAGCAAATCCTTTAATAACATCTGGATTATCAACAATAACAAATGAAACTAAGCCTAATTGATTATCTTGTTTCATCATTGTAGAGAGTTTTTGTTTAGTATCAGGATTTAATTTATTAATAAAATCATAAACTCCATAAATAAAAATCATAAATTTCTTTTGGTCTTTTAATAATTCATCATTATAATTATTCTCTTCATAAACTTTATAAATATCTTCAATATATTTATTAAATTTTAAGATAAATTCATCAAAACCTTTAGTAACGATTTTATTTTGTAAATTAGGATTATTAAAAGATGTTTCTAAAGTATTAATCATAAATACTTCATACTCTTTAGTATAAACTACTTCATTAATTAAACTATTAACAAAATTATAAGTATTTTCTACTTCTTGAGCACAAATTAAATTAATAGCATTCTTTTTAAAATTATATTTTTCACTAACTAATTTATTTTTATTAATTCCAATAACCATATTAGGTGATTCTGTTATATCATTTCTAATTGCATCATAATCAACAACTTTTGGAAGTACAGGAACTTTTCTAGCTCGATAGCTTGTTTCTTTTAACTTATTTTGACAATATTCTATTAAATAATCATATTCATTTTCTTCTTTAATAAAAGCTGTTTGAAATTCATAAATACCAACATTTTTAAATAAACCGCGGCCCTTATTTTTGCCAGGTATTTTACCACGAACATTACCAAGTAAGCCCATATAATCACTTTCACTATTTTGTTGTAAGACATAAGTCAAAGCAAAGTTTTGGCGAGTACGCGTCCGAATACTATTTTCACTAGTTGCTGTTACAACGAAGTAAACACCATATTTAAAGGCTTCTCTAGATAATTGATTTACTTCTTCGACAATATCTTCATATGTTTCTACAAATGCTTCATAATTATTTATAACTACTACAATATTAGGCATTTTTTCATTAGATTTTTCAATATAAGTTTGATAATTACCACCATAATTAGCAAATTTATTTTTTCTTAAATCTAATTCATTTTCAAGCATTTTAATTAAATTAATTAATTTATCTTGTTCCGATAAGAATACGATATCCCCAACATAAGGTGAATCTTTTAATACTCTTAAAGTTTCTGAACCAAAATCTAAAAGATAGAAATTAACTTCTTCTGGGGTATAAGATACCATACAAGAATAAACTAAACTAGTTATAAAATCTTCTTTACCAGAACCAGTTATCCCATAAACTAAAGCATTACCAACACTCGAAAATTCCACTTTTAAAGCATTTTGATTTTGCGCAGATGGATCATCATATTCGCCGACAATTGGTTCTAAAACATAAGGTTTGTGTTCAAAATGATATTTAGTTATTAAATTATCCACATATATTTTTTCTGGTATTTTAGGAAGCCATAATTTTTTAATTTTAATATTTTCACTATTCGCTATATCACATAAATATTTAACAACATTAGGAAGTTCCTCTCCCATACTTTTTACTTCTTCAGTGACTTCCACATCTTTAGATTTAGTAACAAAACCAATATTGTTAATCATATTAACGGATGTATCAACAGCTTTTTTAAAAATATTACTTGGATAATATTGGTTACCCGCCCAAGCAGATTGCCCTAAAGTATAAACTTCATCATAACCAACTTGTAAATAGAAGCGACCAGTTTTCTTTAAATAAGCCGCATCCGGTTTTTTCAACACTTCTTGGCTATCTGATGTATCTTGAACTTTTAAGCAGACTCTAAACTTTGTATTTGACCAAATTTGTTGATCAACTACACCACCGGGTTTTTGCGTAGCTAAAATAAGATGAACACCTAGGGAACGACCAACTCTTGCCACACTTATTAATTTATCCATAAATTCTGGTTGTTGTTCTTTAAGTTCGGCAAATTCATCAGAAACAATAAATAAATGGGCAATTGGTGCCATATCTTTAAGCCGACCTTCCCGCCATAACTTTTGGTATTTATAAATATCAATGGAACTTTCATTAGCTACTACTCTCGCTTTATTAAATTCTTTTTGTCTTCTTTTAACTTCACTTTCGATACTCGCTAAAGACCGATTAAGTTCATTACCATCTAAGTTCGTAATTGTTCCAGCTAAATGGGGTAAAGTGTACATATCATTAGTAAACGCTCCGGCTAAACTACCACCTTTGTAATCGATTAGAATTACTTGTACTTCATAAGGATGATAATTAACCGCTAAACTTAAAACATAAGAGATAATAAATTCGGATTTACCAGAACCAGTAGTACCAGCCACTAAACCATGCGGACCATGATATTTTTCATGTAAATCCAGAGTAATTACTTCGCCACTTTTACCAATACCAATTGGAGCTTGTAAAGATAACATCGGATTACTTTTCTTCCAACGATCTAAAGCATTTAATTGTTCTACTTTTCCAACTTGATACATTTCTAAGAATTGGTAAGTATCTGGTAAGCTAGATTCAACTACTGTTTTAATATCAATAGGTATATTAGCAAGTTTTTGGGCACAATTATATATTTCATCAACCGGAGCATAATCAATTTTAAATTGTTGAGCATCTAAATTTAAAACACTACTATAAATTGAACATTCTTGAGGACTAACACTGATAAAACTTTTACATTCATTAGGTAACGCTGATACTTTATCAACTAACATAATAATACTAAAGCCATAATTTTCTTTAGAAGCCATAATATCTTTAATAAAATCAAATTTATCAATCGATTTAATCGCATCGGTAACTATAATATAATGCGGAACATATTTTATTCCTTCCCGATTCATACCTTCTCTTTCATGAAATATTTTTTCTAAATTATAAATAACTTCCCGGTAATCATCATTAGAAGAACCAAAATATCTTAAAGTATGATCATCACTCCAAGAATGCGGTAATGTTTTTAAATAATTCCAGTCAGCTTCATTATCCATTTGGGTAAATGTTACTATTTTTAATTCATCATAACTATAATTAGCCATTATTTGTAAAAGCAGACGATCCATAAAATCTTTAGTTGTAACATTATCGCCAACTATACCTGTTACTTTATTTTCATAAAAATTAAAACTAATGGGCACATCATTTAAAATTCTTTCTTTTTTACCTAGTTCTCTTGCGATATCTAATAAATTATCTTCACTTAAAGAGAAATGTTCTTCCGGATATTTAATTTCTACTTGCATTGGAATATTACCTAAACCAACTGGTAAATTTAAGAAATCTTCATCCGTAATTCTTCTTTGCCATAACTTAGTACTTTGTTCTTTAATTACTGTTTGACATTCGGCAACACTAAAATTATTTTCTAACAAACTATTTCTTTGTTCTTCTCTTTTAGTTTCAATTTCTTTTTCTTTCTTATCAATATATTTTTTATATAGTCTTTGTCTTTTATGTTCATATAATTTAGAACTTATTTTTTGATATAATCTTGTTAAAAGAGGCCAAAGTAAAGAACTAGCTAACATTACTACACACATAATAATTGAAGTCATTGAAGATGAGACATCTTTAGTTCCATTATTAATTTGATTAAATGTGGTTACCAAAGTAACTACGGAAGTCATGGACATCGTAATCATTGGCCCAATCGTTAAAGCGGCCGGAGTTTTATCATCATCTTTCTTTTCAGGCGGCGTATCAATATTAACTTGTAATTTATCTAAGGTTTTATAAAAATGAGGTGCCCGATAAAAATAATTATCTTCATCTGCAAAAGACTCTAAAGATAGTTCTTTATTATCTTCAACAAAATCACTTTGAACGGGAACAATATTTACAAAAGAAGAATTAAAATTAAGTAAATTAGCTGGATTATTAACGAGTAAATAATCTTGATTATCCCGACGCATTAAAATAAGTTTTAAACCATAAGAAAAAATAATATCCCCATAATGAATCTTTTTATTAGTATTAATTCTTTTTTGATTAACATAAATAGATGAAGCATTATCAAAGATTTCTAAAATAAATTCATTATCTCTTTTCGATATATTAAATGACCTATTAGGAAATCCCCCTAATTTATAGGAAACATCACAAGTATCATCACTACCAACACTTATTTTTTCATTTAAACCAAGTTCTCTAAATGTTTTATCATAAACAGGTGAAGTATATAAATAGCATTTTTCATTCTTAAATTGATTATTTAAAATATAAAAAGCATATTCTCTTAAAACAACATTAGGTATCATTAAAGCATTACTATCTTCAATATAAACATCATTATTACTAACAACATTCCAACCATTTTCAGTTGCTTCTATATTTATTAAATTTACTTTTCGACCATTTTCAAAATCTGTTAGCCAATGACTACCAGACACTTTATCAGGTAAATTAAATACACTTAATTTATTTCTCTTTATAATTGTTATTTGCATAATACCACATCCTTAAAACAAAATAAGTTGGGTGCCATTTTGAATATTACTAGTTTTAACAAATAAATTGTCATCAATTTTTTCACCAGTTTGACGATCATATAAATTTTTACAACCATCATTAACAAAAGTTCCTTCACTATCTTCTTCAACTAAGTTAGCAATTAAATTTTTACAAGTTCCAACTTTTTTAACAAGAGGAATATAAATATCTACACTTTTATCTATTAAAGGAACATAAACATTAACTAGTATCTTGTCTTTCATAACAGTCACCCTCTATTGTCTTAAGTATACCATAAGATTTAAAAAAATCATAGATATAAAATCTATGAAATTTAACTTCTAGTTTCTAAATTAAAATATTGCTTATCTCCTTTAAAATAATTTTGAGGAGAAATTAATTCCAAATACAACTGCTTTATTTCATCAATTGGTACTTCTAAAAAATCTAGTATACCTACTGCTGTTGAAATTTCTATTGCAAAAAATGCTTTATCGTTTGTTAAAACTGATTTTAATAGTTCTATTTTTTCCTTATCTTCTTCAGTTGTTACTTTCTTTTCTTTTTCTTTTAATAAATCTCTTACGTAATCTATATCTCTTATCATTTTAGACTCCTTTTATTAATTTTAATCTTCTTCTAATTAAGCTTTGGGGGCTTTGGCAATTGATCAATAAAAAAATCAAGTTGTGCTTCTGAATTAGCACTTATAATACCATATGATTGTGAATAAACAAAAAATGTATTATTTTCTTTACTTTTAAAAATCGTTAATGGTTCAACAATACCATCTGGATTATAAACATGTTCTATACCATTGTTAAAATGATTAGATGTATGAATAGGAAATATGTTATCTTTTAAAGTTTGAAAATATATAAATGTCTCATATCCATCAAGATTTGACGGTATACCATTTTTTATAATCTCTTTTGATATTTCTAACTCATAATTTTCTCCAAAAGCGCTTTTTAATGCGCTATTATTTTTAAATTGTTCATTTAGTTTTTTAATGTCTTCTGACCAATATTGGCCTGTACCATTTGCATATCCAATCTCTGAGTCAATACTTCTTAATAATTTATCTGATTCCGCAAATGAACTGTTTAATTCTGATCTATAACTCAATCGTGCTAATCTCTTTGTTTCTAGTGAGTCACTTCCATCAAAATATTTTGATGGAAGTATTGCAAATCCTTCGGTTGGAGCACCTATTTTACATTTAGCAAAGTCAACAGCAGAATCAGGGCCAAAATAAAATCCACTAGTAGAATCGGCAATTATAGTATAATCCCCAAGTCTAACATTTACCCAACCATGATTCGGCTCACCTTTACTATTAAATTGTCGATCTATTTTAACTTGATCAGGGTCAAAACCGGCATCTATTAATAATTCTCGATATAATTTAGACCATTCTACACACATTACTGTATTTCGATCATTTATAGTATCAAAGTTAAAATTTTGAGCTTCTCTTTCGCCTCTAACATCATTTGTATGATATCGATCATCAAAATCGAAATGTAATCTTTGATTTAATTCTATATACATTGCCCGCGCTCTTTGAAGAGGATCAGTATATTGTGATGTTTTAGAAAGAATATCATTTTTAAATGTTTTAGCATTGGTTTCAACTTGGTTTGCAAATTTGGAATTAGCTTTAAGAAGTTCTTCAACTGAATCCAAATCAGTTTTTTGCATTTCTGGAGTTACATCTAAGCCCTTACTTTTTGGATTAAATTGTCTTAATCCGTTAGATAATGTTCCGAGTGTTCCCATTACTCCAACCATTGCCATTTGGGTTAATACTCCATCACTAACAAAGTTACTTTTAAAATTATTCCAATAACTTTTACTATCATCATAATGGTATATCGCTGTATGCGTCGCTTCATTCATTACCGGTTCCATTGCTGATACTCCTCCTGATGCTAAGGAATATCCTAATATCTTTCCTAAACTTCCGGAATTTCCTGCTCCTCTTGCTAAAGCATCAAAGTTTCCGGTTATTGCTCCTATTATTGCTCCGGTTGCAGCATCTAATTCCCCTGCTTTTAGGGCTTCTCTTAAATTTGCTCCCCTTTGTAAGGCTATCTCTATTCCTGTTCCAGCATCTGTCAATGCTTGCCTTCCTGCACCTATTAATGAATTTGCTACTCTCGCTGCCGTTGTTCCTACTCCAAATGCTTTCGCTACTCCTAGTCCTGTTAAATATGATATCAGTACTGTTCCTGCTATATTTCCTCCCATCGAAGCAATATCAGTTTGAGTACTATACGGATTGGCATAACTATCTAATCCTGCTGTCCTTACTAATTTATCATAAACATCTTTTGATATATCTTTTTCTATATGTTTCGCTAGTTTCTCGGCTCCTTCTTCATAGCCAAATATTGAACATGCTTTTGCTAATGCCCCCATTGCCCCATCATATATTCCTTCTACTGAATTTCCCATTCCTTCTAAAAATGCTAATGTATTTAAATCTTGGGCTGCTTGACTAGCTACTACTGCATTTGTTAAATCATATTCTTTTCTGCTATAAAATTCTCTTTCAAAACTTCGATAATCATATTCATAATCAAAATTTATATCTACTGTTTCTCCATTTGCATTTTTATATGTCATTGCAAAAATGGCATTACTACTTAATGTCACTTTCCCTAATGGCATTACTGTATTTGTTATATTAACATCGCTTTGTAATGCTTTACCCTCTCCTAGTTTATTTTCAACTTTTTCTAATTCTTCTTTAAATTCTTCTAAATACTTTTTTACATTATTTATATTGTATGATATTTGAGCATAATGTACCCTTACTTTTGCTAAATATGGTGTTAACTTATCAGCACTATTCCCTGCAAAAGTAGACCCTTTGCTTGCAAAATAACTTTGAATAGTTTCGGCTTCTGACATCATACTATTTAATTGATTTATATCTACTTTTATTATGCCCATCTTTTTCTACTCCTTATCCTATTTATTTTTCCTTTAACTGTTCTCTCACCTTAATTGCTTCTTGCATATTTTTCATAAATTCTTGTTGTTCTTCATCTTTTAAACCTATTGCATATATTTTTTTTATATCATTATGATTAAAACAAATATTATAATCTGTTTTTATTATTCCTTCCGGATATAAACAAGCAATATAATCATGTTCTTGAGCATCTCTTTCTTTACTAACAGGTAAATATCCTGTTATCATTATTCTTTTTAACCCATTTTTTAATAGTACAACTGATCCTATTGGCAAATATTTAGGAAATTTTTTTAATATTTCTTTGCTTTTTTCTTCTTCTTTATTTAAATTATTTACTTCAAAAACATTTTCTTCCATAACATCATAAACTCTCTGGCTCTTCTTGAACATTTGTAAGCATCTTTTGCATATTTTCTTCAGTTAATGTTTCTTTTAATTTTTCAAGGAAATCCTTTCCTTCATCATCACTGTAACCAATTGCAAAAATTTTTTCAATTTTATCATGATTAAATAATAATGTATTTTCAGTTGAAATTATGCCTTGTGGAAATAAACAACCACAGTAATCATACACTTTGTCTTTCTTTTCCATATCAATTTGGGCATATCCTGTTATCATTATTCTCTTTTTAGCCCCTTTTAAAATAACTACTGATCCAATTGGTAAATATTTTTCTTTCATTTCTATTCTCCTTATTATATTTAAATTATAAGTTATCTCATCAGCAAAAGTCAATAAAAACCAAATTTTTATTAAATAAAATGTAAACAAAAAACCTCTTAAATTTGAGGTTTAATTAACTTTGGTAACCCGTACGGGGTTCGAACCCGTGAATGCTGCGCTGAGAACGCAGTGTGTTGAGCCACTTCACCAACGGGCTAAGTGCTAAAATAAGTTTATCATAAACTTCCCTGTAAATCAATTTATTTCAAACATTTTCTTAATGGCTTTATGATAGATATTTTTAGCAATTTGAAAGTCTTGATCAATAAAAGAACAAACTTTATTTATGCATACCCCACTATTAACTTCCATCACATATAATTTATCATGACTTTTAATAATATCAACACTTACAAAATTACTGCCTAAACAATTAGTTACTTTTAAGGCAAGTTCTTTTACTTCTTCTTCTAATTTTTTATCTTTAATAAAATTGGCAGTTGCTCCTTTACTTAAATTAAAATGCCAATCATATTCAAATACTTCACCCTTTTTTAATACTTTATTATAATTAGCTAAATTCTTACTTTGAAAATAAGCGGGATTTAATTTAATTAATAAATCTTTTATAGTATCAGTTCCATTACCGATAACTACTGGCTTATTTTTAGCATAAACTAACTCGACTTTATTATCTAAAACAATTACTCGATATTCATTTTCTATTTCATAAAAAGGTGTGATACTAATAGAATAATTTTTAATAAATAAATTTTGGCAAACTTTTTGCGCATCTTCTAAAGATTCAACTAAACTAACCCCAATACCCTTACTACCATTATTAGGTTTTATTACGGCTTTATTATTAAATTCTTTAAAATATTTAACTAACAATTTATCAGTATCATTACCTAATTTAGAATGATTATTCCATAAAATGCGATGTTCAATTACAGGAATGTTATTTGCATTTAACACACAATATAAAGCATACTTATCATCTAGAATTTCCCCAACACTATGGCTATTTAAAGGAAATTTATGACCCCAGATATATTTTTGAACATTATCTTTAGTTAGCATTAATAAATAATTACCTGATAAAATTTTTAAATCGATACCTTCTTCTTCACATATTTCTTTAATTAAATCATGAAATTTCATAAATATCACCGCAAAGAGTATTATAGCACGTTTTCTTTTCTTAACCAATTATTTAGTCTTGGAATATATTATCATTGTAAGGAGTGTTTATGTGAAAAGAAATAGTTTATATGTGTTTCTAGGTTTACTTGTTGTAATCGTAATCGGTTTAATAGTTGGCTTAGTATTGATGAAAAAAGATGAAAAGAAGAGTAATTTAACAACCGTTAAAGTTGCCGAAGTTACTCATAGTACTTTCTATACCCCATTTTATGTGGCAATGGAAAATGGTTATTTTAAAGATGCCGGAATCGATATTGATTTATTATTAGTTAGTGGTAGTGATAATGTGGCGGCTTCTGTTTTATCAGGAGATACTGAAGTTGGTTTAGCTGGTCCTGAATCAGCAATATTTGTCTATTTAGGTGGCGAAAAAGATTATTTACAAGTATTTTCCGGTCTTACTAAACGAGATGGTCAATTTATGTTATCTCGGAGTGGTAAAGATTTTGATTGGCACGATTTAATTGGTAAAGAAATTTTAGTCGGAAGAAGTACAGGAATGCCTGGTCTTAGTTTCTTAAGAGCCTTAGATAATGAAGGTATTAAAAAAAGTGATGTGAATATTAACTTCTCCATTGAATTTGGTGAATTATCTGGAGCCTTTATTGGGGGCGAAGGGGATTATGTTAATTTATTTGAACCTCTTGCTTCGAAATTAGAAGACAATGGTAATGGCTATGTTGTAACAAGTGTGGGAGCATCAAGTGATGATTTCCCTTATACAGCCTTTTATGCTAGAAAAAGTTATATCAATGAAAATAAAGAATTACTTAAAAAATTTACCGAGGTCATTGATAAAGGAATTAAATATACGATGGAAAATGATAGCGAAAATGTAGCCAAAGTTATTCAAAAACAATTTAGTGATACAAGTGTTAAAGATTTAAGCGTAATGATTGAAAGATATAAAGAAGCCGATGTTTGGTTACCAAATCCTTTAGTAGAAGAAAAATTCTATAATACCTTAGTAGATTTATTAAAAGAAAATGCTTTAATTAAAGAACCTGTTTACTACAAAGATATGGTTAATAACCTTTATGAGTAATTTACTTACCATAAGTAAAATAACTAAAAATTATCATACTAAGGAAGGAGAAATAAATGCCATTAAAGATTTTTCACTAGAATTAAATGAAGGCGAAATTATTGCCTTAGTGGGTCCTTCAGGTTGTGGAAAATCAACAATACTTTCGATAATTTCCGGGCTTGATAAAGATTATACGGGAAATATCGAAGGTCAAGATAATTTAAAAATGGCTTATATGCTTCAAAGTGATGCTCTTCTTCCTTGGCTTACCATCTATGAAAATGCTATTCTCGGTTTAAAAATTAAAAAATGTTTAACAAAAGAAAATATTAGTTATGTTAATTATTTATTAAATTTTTATAATTTAGCAGAATTTAAAAATAATTATCCCAAAAGTTTATCTGGTGGCATGAAGCAAAGAGTGGCTTTAATTAGAACTCTGGCTTTAAAACCAGATATCTTATTATTAGATGAACCTTTTAGTGCTTTAGACCAACAATCACGTTTGCTAATTAGTGATGATGTTTATAAAATTATTAAAAGAGAAAAGAAAACAGTTATTTTAGTAACCCATAATATTGAAGAAGCCATTTATTTTGCCGATAAAGTAATTGTGATGTCCAAAAGACCTAGTCAAATTAAAAATATTATTCCCATTAATTTAGATAATAATGATTCCATTTATGAAAGAAGAAAAGATAATAAATTTATTAATTATTTTGATTTAATATGGAAGGATTTAGATAAAAATGAGTGAAGAACAAAGAAAGTATCTAAAAAGTTTAAAGATTAATAAATTTAAAGTATTATTTTGGCAAATAGTTATTATTGTATCTTTCATTAGTTTATGGGAATATTTAGTTAACAAAGGCATTATAAGTGCATTTATCTACTCAAGTCCATCCAGAATTATTTTAACTATTAAAGAACTTATTAATAATCATAACTTTTTTATTCATATTTATGTTACTTTAAAAGAAGTTTTAATTGCCTTTGTTATGGGCATTACTTTAGGTTTTATTATTGCCCTTATTTTATATGAATTTAAATTTTTAGCTAAAGTTGTCGATCCTTTTTTAACTATGCTTAATAGTCTTCCCAAAGTTGCTTTAGGGCCACTTATCATTATTGTCTGTGGTGCGAATATTAAAAGTGTTATTTTAATGGCTTTACTTATTAATTTAATAGTAAGTATTATTACTATTTATAATGGATTTTTAAATACGGATGAATATAAATTAAAATTGTTTCAAACTATGCAAGCATCAAAAGGACAAATATTAAGACTACTCGTTATTCCTAGTAGTTATCAAACTATTATTGCATCATTTAAATTATGTATAGCTCAAACCTTGATTGGGGTTGTCATGGGGGAATTTTTAGTTAGTAAACAAGGTATTGGTTATTTAATAGTTTATGGTAAACAAGTTTTTAATTTAAATTATGTTATGACAGGTATTATTCTCTTAGCAATAATTTCTTACCTTTTATATAAATTAATAATTATTTTAGAAAATAAATTATTAAGACACTTATAAAAAAATTGTTAGTAACTCGTTAGTTATTAACAATTTTTTGATGCATTAACTTATCGAATTTTTCGATTAGTTGAATTTTTTATTAATTTATTAAAGAAAAAACACCTACAAATTTGGAGTTCAACTCCATTTTTGTAGGATTTTTGATTATAACGAAAAAAGAGCTTATGCCCCCTCTTTCAGTTATTCAATATTTTCGAATAACTTATATCTTTATTTAAGATTTTCTAAAAACTCCGCAATTCCTTCTTCATTATTCGTTTTAGTAACTGCTTTAGCACATCTTTTCACTTCTTCTAAAGCATTACCCATAGCAACTCCTAAACCAACATTAGCAATAGCCTCAACATCATTTAAACCATCACCAAAGAATATCATTTCATCTAAATTAATACCTTTTTCTTTGCCAAATTCTTTTAAAGTTTCTAATTTATTTATTCCCTTAGGAGTTAATACAACCCATTTCGCACTGTTAAAAGAATCTTGCATAATAAAGGCATTTAAGTCTTTAAAATTATCCATTATTTCTTTACAATAATAATTTAAGTTATCTATATCATTAAAATAAATATTTATTTTTAAAATACTTTCTTTAACTTCTTTAAGATCATCAATATTAGTTAAAAAATCTAAATTAGTCATTATTTTTTCTTTATAAATATAATAATTATTAACAGAAACAAAATCAATTTCATTATAACTATCATAATAAGTATCTAAAATATTCTCTGCATCATTTCTTTTTATTTCCTTAACAATTTTTATTTCTTTACTTTGAGGATTATAAATACAAGCCCCATTATTAAAAATAATATAATCAAAAATATTTAAATCAATATGTCTTATTAAACTTTTAAAAGTTCTCCCTGTAAGGCCAACAATTATATAACCATTTTGATGATACAATTCAAAAACATCTAAAGTTCTTTTAGATATTTTATTATTACTATCAAGTAATGTTCCATCAAAATCTGTTGCTATTAATTTATATTTATTCTTCATAATTTAATTTTACTAAACTATAATTAAAAAGTCTATGATTTATCTTCGATATTATAATCTAATAATTCTTTAGCCATACTTTCATACCTATCTTGTTCATGCTTAATTGTATCAATTAAAAACATTTTATCTTCTTTATAATTTTTTAATCCCCGCATATAATATGGTTTATCATCATCAAAAACAATAAATGGTATTAAGTTATTTTTTAAACATTCTTTAAACATAATCATTCTACCTACCCGACCATTACCATCACTAAATGGCATCGGCTATACTAAAATTATTTTCAATTTTTTTAGCATTTTTTTACTTTTTTATTGACATTGTGTACCCAATGTGTTATACTTAATATGTAAGGAGGTGAAGAAATGCTTAAAATTGAAAAAGTTGACATGAGCCTTGAAACCGCATATCAACTTAATGAATTAGGATTTGCCGTTATATATAAAAATGGCATCATCCTATTAGTGAAGGAGGATTAACCTCTTTCACTAATAGTTATTATAATACAAATAAAAAAAATAATCAATGTTGGAGGGAATTTTATGAAAGAAATAAATCAAAAAAAAGAATTTAATCAAAAAGAATATATAAATAACTATAAAAAAGAACATTACTCTGCTTTTAAAGTAAATTTAAAAAAAGAAGAAAAACAAGAACTAGATAAATTATTAAAGGAATCGAATTTGACAAAAACAAGATTTTTAAAAAATGCAATTGCTGAATTAAAAGAAAAGAAAGTAAATAAGGATGATGAAAATTAAAGTTTTACTTTCTTTTTATATTAATAATTATCCTTTTTGAACTTTATCATCTATATTTTCAATTTCACTTAACTCTTCATAATCTTCCTCGACAGAATTTGTAAAAAGTCTTCTAATATATTGTTTTCCGCCATCTACTGAACAACAACCACATTTGCAAGTAACTAAATCATGAACTGTTTTGGATTCTATAACATCATTGCATTTTTTGCATCGAATAGCATTTTTAATAATCTTTTCCACTTCTTAACCCTCCATTACTTATATTCTACCACAAGAAAAATGAAAAATAAATTTTTCATTCTATGAATTCCTAACGGAATTCTTTTTTGGTATAATGATACTAATAT
>CANPYA010000018.1 GCA_947587565.1 uncultured Bacilli bacterium
TATAATACTGATACACATTCTTCATCAACATTTTTAAAAACAAAGAAATCATGATTTAATAAATTCATTTGTAAAATGGCTTCTTCTTCATCCATTGGTTTAGTATCAATATCTTTTCTTTTAACAATACTAAAGTTTTCTTCTTCCTCTTCTTCAAAGTCTAAACTCATTTCTGGAATTTCAACTCTTTCATAACGATTCTTAAGTCTTGTTTTATTCTTTCTAATTTGTCCTTCTAATTTATCAACAACTAAATCAATTGAGGCATATAAATCTTTATCAGAAACCTCTGCTCTTAAAATAAATTTATTTAATGGTATTGTTACTTCAATAGATTGTAAATTGTTTTTACTCCGTATTAAAACCTTGCATTCAATGTCCTTAGCATTCTCATAGTACTTGTTTAATCTATCAAGTTTTTCTTCAATATAATCCTTAATAGATTTCGTTACTTTTAATTTGTCTCCTCTAATGTTGTATTTCATCATTAATCACTCTCCTAACTTAAGTATATCAAACTTTTAGGAAAACAAAAAGAGAAACTTTCGCGTTCTCTATTTATGGCCTTAAAAATCCAATATTATTACTTCTAAAAATATCATCTAGCTGTCGAATGACTCGGTGTATACATAAAACAAGTTAGTTTTAGACATTAGTCTTTTGTTCTTCAACAACATCAATGGCTTGTAATCCTTTAGATGTTTCCACTAACTTGAAATTTACAAGGGCACCTTCACTCAAAGTTTTGTAACCATCCTTGATGATTGCTGAATAGTGAACAAAGATATCTTCTAAATCTTCATATTCAATAAAACCATAACCTTTATCATTATTGAACCACTTAACTTTTCCATGCATACATCCCACCTCTTTTCTTCGCAATTTAATTATTACACACGATTATAGTTAAAGGCAACAAAAATCGTGCGACAAAATTCGACACTTTTTTAAGATAGGACTTTTCCATAATACCAAATTATTAGAAAAAATAAAAGACTTTTTTTAACATTTTTTGTGAAACTTTTATACTTAATGAGTATTTTCCTTTTTATCTAAATACAATTTAATTAATAAATTAGAGGCATCATCAAAGTAATAATAATTTAATTTAGCTTGTTCTAAAATAGTAATAAATTCTTTAATATTTTTACCATGTAAGTAGATATCTTTTTTATGATATTCTTTAATAAGATTTACTAAATTATTGATATTTGCATTGTTATAATTATATAAATTTACTTCTATATTACCTTTATAATTAGTACTTAAAAAATAAAAATAAGTATTAGAACAAAATATATATAAAGAATTTTTATTAATATTTAATAATTTATCTTCTTTTAAATATTCTTGATGTTTATAATTTAATTCATCCATTGTATCCATGATTACTTTTTTATCTTCTTTGGTAATTAAACTATTTAATATTACTAAAATACTACTATTAAATAAATTATTATTGATCTTTTTACTCTTTAATATTTGACTCATCTTTAAAATAAATTTGCTTCGGTCAATAATTCGTCCATTTTGTAATGTTCCTTTATAAGGTTTAATTACATATATTGTAGCATCTTTCTTATTATATAAATTAATATAATCATCTAAAAATAAAATATTTTCCATTTGCATTCTCCTAAAAAAAGAAAGCCCGCTTATGGGACTTATCTTAATTAAATTCAGTTATTTTATTCCCGATAAATGTTTCAGGGTTAATTAGTTCATTATTATAATAAACTTCTAAAAGGAATGTTTTTTTATCATTCATTATTTCATTATTATTACTTGTACCTAAGACGGCATTTGTACTTATTTCATCATTGACATTAACTAAAATATCTTTTAAGCCATAATAGTATGTTCTTAAATTACTAGAATGCTCTACTACTACAACTTTACCAAAGAATTCATCATCTAAAATGTCAGTTACTTTACCATCAAAAACTGCAAGAACATCAAAGTCTGTATCACTTGAGTAAAGAATACCGGTATTAGGTAAGTAAGTATTTTCATAATAAATTAAACTATTTTGTTGCGTTACTTCTTCGGCATCTTTACTATAAAAATGAATACTTAAATTAGCAGTATTTTCATTAATGGGACTCGCAATTAAATTTGAGGCTTCATCATCTTCATTTAAAACAGGTTCCTCATTCTTTTCGACTACTTCCGTTCCATAATCATAATCTTTTTCTTGTAAATCTGCACTACTACCTAGTAAAACAACTCCGACAAAGATACTTAAAGTAATTATTAAATATAATGTTGGTAAGACAAATCCTTTTAATTTTCTTTTCTTCATAATTCACCATCCTAATTAAAGTATTGGCAAATTTTTCTTCTTTATACTTAAATCGTCGTTATTTTTACATTTTTATAGTAATATTTTAAAATTTCTTCATAATTTTTACCGGCTTTAGCCATTCCATTGGCCCCATATTGACTCATTCCGACCCCATGACCATAACCTCTTGTCGTAATTGTAACTTTATCATTATTGATATTTATATCAAAATCCGTGGATCTTAAACCAAGTAGATTCCGAAACACTGTACCTTTAAATTCTTCACCATTAACATTTAAAGTATTAACTCGGTTTGTAGCGCTCCTTTTGATATCGGTTATTTTTAATGGACAACTTACTTTTAATTTTTGACAGACTTCACTTGCCGTAAATTCCTTTGTTACTTCAAAATTTTTTAAAGAATTATTATCATAGATAGAAGGAACACTTTGTAAATAATCTTTTTCTTCACTAAAAACTAAAGCTACATCTTCGGTATAACCATTACTCATCGCAAAATAATAAGACTCGATCACTTCATCATTGTAAGTCATTACTTCACCCTTTGTATCATTCACCGCTTCTTTAATTTTATTATAATATTTAGCAAAATCACTTGCCCATTTCTTTTGCATTTCTTCTACTGTAATATAACTTTGATTAGAAACATCTGTTACCACATCATATTCTTGGGTAGCATTTTCCATTTTATAAGTAGCATAAGTCCTAGATGCAACGGCTTGGGCTTTTAAGGCTTCATAATTAAATGAGGCCGGCATTTCAGCCGCGACTACCCCGATAACATAATCTTCTAATTCTAATTTATCAATATTATTTGTTTTAGTATCTAATACGGAAATATCCTTACTTGAAACTTCTTCATTTTCGTTTGGTTTAAAAAAAGTAGTATTTTCATTACTACTTACGATAATTAATACTAAACTTAATACTATCACTATGACTAATAATATTCTGTTTTGCATATTTTTCTCCTTTTAAATTATCACTATTATAAATTTAAAAAATCCCAAATAAAATTAGTTAATAAATAAGATATAGCCATACTTAAAGTCATAATTAAGGTGATGGCTTCAGCTCTTTTATTTTTCTTCATAAATTTTTCAAAATTTACACCCGATAACATAAATATACTTATAAACATACAGATAGCATATAAATATATCTTATAGTTCATTATATGCCCCATTTTCATAGTCTATGATTTTATTAATTCTTTTGACATATCTTTCCGTATCGGCAGGTTTAGTTGAAATAAAGGTATCCACAATTTCTTTGCATAAATCAAGACCTAAATTAGAACCAATAGCTAAGACATTTGCACCATTATGATTCTTACCCTTAAAGGCATCATCAACAGAAGTTGCTCTTACACATCTTACTCCTTTGACTTTATTCGCCGCGATTGACATTCCAACCCCATTACCACATATTAAGATTCCAATAGCATTTTCATGGGATGCCACTAAACGGCCTAATTTAAAAGCAAAATCGGGATAATCATCTAATTCATAATTATCTAAATCAATTTCTAATACTTGTAAATCATTACTTTCTAAATAACTTTTTAATTCTTTTTTAATTTCCACCCCTAAATGATCTGCCGCAATATAGATTGTCAAATTAATCACTCTCCTTAAAGTTATTATATCATGAAGTATTATCTTTTTAGAATAAATTTATTTTAAACATTCATTTATTTTGCTTTTTCTAACTAAAACCATAAAATAAATAATAAATATAATTAACATAGGCATTATAGATAAGATTTGATTTATAATTGATAAATTGCTAGTTTGAGTAGAAACATCAGTAATAAATAAAATTTGTTCAAAACTAAGTGATATATCCCAAATACCATGTAATAATACAACACCCCATAAACTATTTGAACGCGAATATATTGCTCCAAAAACCATTCCAAGACTTATTGTAAACAAAACTTGACCAACATTAAAAGAACCACTCAAAGCATTAACTACATGTGAAAATCCAAATAATATACCAGTAAAAATACAAAATATAATTACTTTTTTTCGACTGTTTCTTCCATAATAATCGTATAAAGTGTTTAATAATAATCCCCGACATAATAATTCTTCTGTTAAAGCAGTACCAAAAATAAAAATAATAATCCAATAAATAATATAAAATATAGAGTGATATGCATTTGAATCAGCAAAAACAAAATTTAATAAAATAAACAATGCCGATAATAATAATATAAAAAATCCCACTTTTAAGCTCTTTTTTAAATTATCTTTATTTAATTTTAATAAATCTAACTTATTATTTTTTTTAACAAGTATAAATAATAATATTAACATAACTATATAATTTATAATTCGAATAATCATATCATTTTTAAATATTTTAGTAAGTAAATATTGACAACCTACAAAACATAATAAGTATCCAAAAATATAAATTAAGCACTTTATTATTCCTATATATTTTTTATTCATTTTCATCTTCCTTTAATTTTCTATTTTTTTTATTCATTAAATAAATTATTAATATCGTAAGCATTATAACTAATAATGCAACATAACTAGATTCAACTCCAAAAACACTATTATAGGCAAAACTATTATGTGAATCAGTTACTTTAAATATTGAATATATTGCTGGAAAACCACTATTTGGCAAACCAAATATGATATTTTGAGTAAAATTCCATGATGTATGTACTGCTATAGCACCCCAAATATTGCCACTATAATAAACCATTAATGCTGTAACTAATCCCATACCAAAAATTGAAATGAGAGATAATATAGTTATTCCATCATTTCCTAAATGTAATAAAGAAAAAAAGATACTAGTAATTAAAATAACTACAATGGAATTTTTAATTTTACTTTGTAATTTTTCATATAAGAATAATCTACAAATAATTTCTTCAGAAGCTGACTGAATAGCAACACTTATAAAGGAAAAAATAAATAACAGTAAATTGAATTGATGAAAATTTAATACTATATCATTATGTAAGTAAGCAACTAAAACACATACAAAATTCATTAAAAAGCCAATTAATAAACCAACTATTATTTTATTATTTTTTAAATTAAATTTTGAAAACATATATCTATTTTTTTTCAAAAACATTAAAGATATAAAAATAAGTATTGCAGGTATTGTATATAATAAATATTCATTAAATATATCTAAAAATATTGAATTAAAAGTTATTTTCTTTATAAAATAATTAAAAATTTCAGCAAAAAGTGGTGCCCCTAGTTCATCTAATAAATAAACATAAATAATTATAAATAAAATTCCAAACATATTTTTTAATTTTTCTTTCATGAATTATGGCTCCATTCTATAAATGTATCTTCTATATTTTCAGAATACATTTTTTAATTATTAATGTCAATAAAAATTATTTTCTTTGTTTCACAAGTGTAAATTTACCGTCAAAAAAAAGAACAATCTTTTAAATTATTGTTCCTTAGAAAAACCATATTTTTTACTAAACATTTCAGTTATAAAATAGATTAATAATCCTAAAATCAAACCACTATTATGAGCAATTATAGTCCAAGTACCACTTAAATAAGTAAATATTACCCCATATAGTATTAAAAATATTTTTACTTTTTTACTATAATCTTTAAAATGTTCTTTATGTTTTAAACAATAACCTAATTCATAACCAATTAAGCCAAATATAGATATTGATGCTCCAGCAGCATAAGCCGGAGTTGAAACAATGCCATTAGCAATAAATAAACCTAATATGCCAATGATAAAATAAATAATTAAAAATTTTAAACTTCCAATATTTTGTTCTATCTTTTTTCCAACAATACCTAAAATTAACATGTTAAATATTAAATGAAATATAAATTGGTGCATAAATAAATATGTTAAAGGTTGCCATATTTTAGGAGCAACATTCAAATTTACTGGATAGGCTAAAACATAATAAATTTTACCAAAAACAAAGCCAAATAATCGTAAAAATAATGGATTACTACCAACATCTACATTCATTATTTCTAATTTAAATTCCATATCGCCTGTAATAACATTTGTAAAAACAAATCTGTCTAAAATATAAAGCAAAACACATATTATAATTATTATTAATGTCGAATTATAGTTTTTATTTTTTTGCATACTAGTACCTCCTCTATTTTAAGATTATCTTTTTTACTTCAATAAATCAAGAATATTTTTACCTTTTTTTAAAAATCTGTAAATTTGCCGTCAAAAAAAAGAACAATCTTTTAAATTATTGTTCTTTAGAAAAACCATATTTTTTATTGAATTTTTCAATATTTCCAGTTTTCTTTGCTTTTCCTTGTGCACCAGTATAAAATGGATGGCATTCACTACAAACTTCAACATGGATTTCATCTTTAACAGATTTAGTTTTAAAAGTAGCACCACAAGCACATTTAACTGTTGCATCTTTCATTTCTGGATGAATATTTGTTCTCATATTTTTCTCCTTCCGCCATACTTACTAAATTAAGCATAGTAACTTTCGTTCTTAAGTATTATAACATATTTTTTAAAACAATCAAGTCCTAGATGGAATGAATTATCATATCGGCAATTATCTTATGGCCTTTATAATTAAAATAATAACTACTTTTACTGGCATAATAGTCTTCCGTTAACATTAAATCATTAATGTTAATAAAGATTGCGTCATATTTTATTGCAATATTAGATACTTCCGAATTTAAAATAATAACATTGCTTTTATCTAAATAACTATTTTCATAAAAACCAACAATTATAATGGTTCCTTCCGAAATATCTCTTAACATATAAAGTAAATCATCATATTCTTTAATAAATTTATCTAAATATTCTTTTGTTAAATCATCTGTCATTGTTATTTTAACTAGTTCTTCTTCGCCAATGTTTATGGTAACAATATCTGCTTTATGAATTAGTTGTTGCATACTAAGTTTAGCATTATCTTTCGTAATATTACTTTTTAAATCCGTAATTAAATCATCTATTTTATAATTTTTATAACTGAAACTGGCATCATAACTTTTTAATAGTCTTTTATTCTCAAAATATTCTTTTAAATAATCATTATAACTAATGCCATCAATGTTATAAGCTGTTTCCCCACTTGAAATAGCATCTCCTAAAGCCACAATATTTATTTTTTCTTCTCTGTTAAAAAAGTAAATAAAATAAGTTAAAAGAGTACTAACTAAAATAATAATTATTAATTTATATTTTCTTCGCAAACAAACCACCTAAAATAAAAAAATGTAGATTTCTCTACATTATATTTCTTCAATTTTTATTTTAGCACCAACATTACTTAATTTATGAATAATGTTTTCATAACCTCTTAAGATATAATCGATATCATATATAGAAGTTGTTCCTTTAGCAATAAGACCCGCTAAGATAAGAGCAGCTCCACCCCGAAGGTCTGTGGCATTAATTTTTGTCCCAACTAATTCGGTTTTACCTTTAATTGTGGCGGTTCGATCATTTATTTCGACTTTGGCTCCCATATTTATTAAATGGGGATAATGACCAATACGGTTTTCATATATAGTTTCGGTTATTTTACTTACCCCTTCCGCTTGGGTTAATAAAACACTCATTGGTTGATTTAAGTCCGTTGGAAATCCGGGATAACCTTCCGTAACAATTTCGACTGGTTTTAAATTTTCACTTTTATTCATAATGGCATAATTACTACCTAAAGTATATTTAACACCCATAGCATCTAACTTTGCAAATAAAGAGCCATTGTGTTCGGGTATAATTCCTTCAATTTTTAAATTATCACCAAGTAAAGCCCCCATTAAAATATAGGTACCTGATTCAATGCGATCCGGAATAACTTCAATTTCGGCACCATGTAATTTACTTACACCATCAATAGTAATGGTATCTGTACCAGCCCCACTTATTTTAGCCCCCATTTTATTTAAGAAATCCATAATATTTATTATTTCTACTTCTTTAGCGGCATTATGAATTATGGTTCTACCTTCAGCCATAACTGCCGCATACATAATATTAATTGTTGCCCCAACACTCGCAAAATCCAAAGTAATTTCGGCACCCTTTAAATGTTCCGCATCAAGAGTATATTTATGTCCTCTTTTAGTAACTTTTGTTCCTAAAGCCTTAAATCCTTTTAAATGCAAATCAATAGGTCTTGAACCAATATTGCAACCACCTGGAAAATAAATTTCCACATGTTTATACTTACTTAATAAAACTCCCATAAAATAATAAGACGCTCTTAAACGCACACTTAACTCTTGAGTTATCAAAGTATTCTTTAAATTAGTGGTATCAATTTTTATTACTTTACCATCTTGTTCAATATCACAATTAAGTAACTTAACAATATCAAACAAAGCATCCCGGTCAGTAATATTCGGAACATTACTAATAGTACTTACACCATCCGCAAGTAAAGATGCTGGAATTAAAGCTACCGCACTATTTTTGGCTCCCCCAATTGTAATCGTTCCTTTTAAAGGATAACCACCTTCAATAATAATTCTTTCCATACCATACCTTCTTTAAAAACATACACAAAGATATTTTCGATGAAACTACCTTTACTATTATTTATGCAATTTTCTGGGTTTTTGTGCTAGTTTAAAAGTCTAAATAATAGGAAGTGTATTTAAGTATTTTATAATTTGAAAACAAGGTATCAATACCGGTTTTCCTTAAGATTATCATACTTATTTTAAGGTATTTTGTCAATAGAATAAATTTACTTTTTAGAATACTGTCAATTTAGTTTTTAAGTATTCTAAGATATTTACATTGTTTGGGCCAATTAAATCCTTTGTCAAGATATTGTTAACTAAGAAATAAATCAAAACAACTTCAAATAATATTAAGATAATATTAATTATAATAAACATTTTTTTCGTTATATATTTAGGCATTTCGATCTAAATAGATTTCACAAGATGCTACTTCACTCGCCGTTGTTTCAATATAACCATCAGTATAAGTTATATTAGTATCTATCCTTTCATTATTAATATTTTTACAACTACTACGTTCACTATTTAAATGATACTCAATATTTGATGGTATAGCTAATCTTTCAATATAATCTTGTTCACCTTGGGTATATTCTGTAAATAATCTTATCGTTATATCTGCCACTTGTTTAGTAAAATAAGCTCGACAATTATCTTTATTATTAGTTTTTAAAGTAATTTTATGCAAAGTACTATCATAATTTAATTCATTATTATTATCACATTCATAATGACTATAAACATAACCAAATAACGGTATATTATTTGTTAAAGAATAAGTATCACTATTTATTTCATCTTCAATCATAATATCAACAGTAATATCAAATTTATTTTTTAAATCAAAATAAATTGAACAAATATCTTTACCATTTAGAGTAACATTCGTATTGTTTAAAGTAGTATCAAAATTTAATTTAGAATTATTTTCACATTTATATCCATTATAAGTATAACCAACTGTTGGAATATCGCTAACTAAATGATATTCGCCATTATCACTAGCATTTTCCAAATAAACAAGTAAAACATAATCATAATTTTTAGCGTATATATTACCTACTAAAGCATGAATAAAAGGTATGGAATTTATTGAACGATAAAAAGCTAAAGAGGTAAATAGATTAATAATTAAAATAGCCACTATTGCACCAAGACCCGAAAAGATTAAATATTTCTTCCGTTTTTCTCTAATTTTCAAATTATTTTTTAGATTATTAAAATATATAATAGATGAATTATAAAACAACTTTAATTTTTCTTTAAATTTACTATAGTATTTTAAAAATTCATTTTTATATTCTTTATAAATAGTTATTATTTTTTCTTTCATATTTCTTCACTATTTATATAATGAAAAAAAATTCTAATTTTTATACAAAATTTATTTAAAAATATGAAATATTCCTAATACAAGTAATAAAATAATACCTAAAATATTGCCATAAATACCTAATTTTTCATGCGAATACTTACCTATTAATAATCCTAAAAATGTAAATGATGCCGCACAAAGACTAAAAATTAAACCTGATAATATCACATCATTTGTAATGGCACTTAACCCAAGACCCGTGGAAAAACTATCTAAACTAACGGAAATCGATACTAAAAACATATTAAATAAGTTTAATTCAAAAAATTTATCATCTTGTTTAATTAACTCAATAATCATTTCTATCCCGATAAATAAAAGAATAATACCTAAAAGAAAATTAACATTGATATTTAAAAAGGTGATTATTTTACTACCTAAAAGTGAACCAAAAAGAGGCATAAAAAAGTGCATTATGCCAACGAGAGTACAAAGAAATACTATTTTTCTTTTACTAATATTAAATGTGCCAATACTAAGACATACGGAAAATGTATCCATAGATAAAGAAATACCAATTAGAAATAAAGATAAAATTATTGACACATTATCACCTAATTAAATATATTTGCTAATCTTTAAATTTATTAATTATTTTAGAAGCATAAAATTCATATTCAGCATCATCTAAATTATTATTTTCATCAAGTAAACATAAAGGAGGAAATAAAACACACCACCAGTTATGACCCTTTCCTTCACCTAAAGTTATAACTAAACTTTCATAATTACCAGCCGGGTAGTTTACTCCTTTATAATTTTTAGGAGGGAAATAATTATTACCAAAACTAACATTATAATTAACATTATATTTATCCAATATACTATCTACTTTATCTAAATTATTATTAATAATAGTTCTAGCTTCATCAATATTATGGGCTTTAACAACCATTTTATTAATTTCTTTTTGCACATCATCTTTAATAGTCATTTTTAACTTTTGATCAATTTTTTCATCACTATTTGCAATAATTCGAAATCTAATGGCATCATCAGGTATTAATATTTTTTCTTTTTCATTAACTAAAACTAATATAACCATTATAAAAAATAAAATAATTATCCCTTTTTTCATTTATATCACCTATAAATGTATTGCGATAATTATTTAAATTTTATTCAATTTTTACCTTAAATATCATTCTTAAAATATCTAAGAATTGTGAAGAAACAATAAAATGAAGTATAATATAGTTGTTATAAATTAACTTAGAAAGGAATATTAAACGAAGATGAATGAAGAGTTAAATTACATGATAAAATCATTTATCAATGGAGAATATGAAGCAAATAAGTTTTGTTATGATTTTATTGATAAATATTCCCAAATTGAAGTTAATAATTTAGAAAGAAAATATCTTTATATTTATGATGATATAAATGAAGCTTGTTCTTTGTATGACGATACCAATACACATGATAAAAGATTATTAAACGAAACCCAATTTAGAGAAGAAGTTAAAAAACAATATAAGAAATTAATTAGGAAAAAATAAATTATTTTATTTTTCCCGTTCATAGTACAAAAAAAGCAACCACATTACCATGATTACTTTTTTAACTATAAATCAAATTATTATTTACTCTTAAACGATCCGCTAAAGTTGTTAAATATTCGGCGTTTGTTGGTTTATCACGATTAACGTCTAAACTATTACCAAATATATCTTCCATTAAATTGATATCTCCTCTACTCCAACTTATTTCAATTGCATGTCTAATTGCTCTTTCAACTCTTGTTGGCGTAGTATCATACTTTTCGGCAATTTGTGGATATACGTCCTTCGTTATATAGGAAATAGCATTTTTATTTTTATATACTATCATTATACCTTCTTTAATATAATTGAAACCCCTTATGTGAGATGGAATACCTAAACTATGTAAAAGGTCAGTTAATATTGCTTCTTGATTAAAGAATTTATTGTTTTGAATAGTTTGTTTCATGTTGATATTTAAAATTCTTTTTTCAAGACTCATAAAGTTAATTGGTTTTAACATATAGTAATCAATACCTAATTTATTAGCTTCATCTAAGACATTTTCATCTCTAAAGTTAGTTGTTATAATGACATTCTTATGAATATTTCTTTTTTCAAGTTCACTAAGAATAAATAAGCCATCTAAACTAGGTAATATTAAATCCATGACAATAATATCAATATCATTAACATTATTAAGTATGAAACTTAAACCTTCCTCTCCATCATTTTTACAAGCTACAACTTTAATTACTTCGTGACTGCTGAAATACTTCTCTACATCTTTAGTTAATGATTCATTACTATCAATAACTAAAACTTTGATTTTGTTTTTCATTTTCTTCTCCTTTAAATAATTAATTTTTTCACTGCCTGTAAATACATTATAAAAGATTATTTGACAAAAATCCATAGGAAGTTTTGACAAGTTTTGTCTATCTATGTAAAGTTGTGTCGAATTGGGTCGAAAATCATAAAAAAAATACTAAAATTCTCAGTTTTTAGCATTTTCTTGGATATATTCTAGAGCCTTTAAGTTATGATAAGCAACATATTCTAAAGTAGCACCACCACCACTGGAAATGTATGTAAAGTTTTTTTCATTGTCAAGTAATTTGACACTACTAGCGGTGTCTCCTCCACCAATATAAGTTTTAGCACTACTCTCTTTTAAAGCATCAAGTAAATTTTTAGTTCCTTTTGAGTATTCTTGCTCTTCAAATTTACCACAAGTTCCGTTGAAGAATACTAATTTAGCATCAATAAATAAATCTTTATTAATTAAATTATCATAAATAATATCGTTATCTTGAATGTTTGTTAGATTAACTTCTAAATTAACATTATCTCTTAAAATAGTAAATTCTGGAGTATAACTTATCTTATCTGCATACTTATCTAAAATAATTTTAACATTATTTATGATTTCTTCATCAGTACTTACTAAACTACTACCTACATTATAACCTTGAACTTTTAAGAAAGTATTTAAAATACCACCCGTTAAAATTAATTTATCACACCTTTTTACTAGTTCATTAATTATCCCGATTTTATCATCAACTTTCGCTCCACCCATTACAACTACAAATGGATGTTCTTGAACACTAACTAATGGTTCTAAATTTTTAAGTTCTGTTTCTACTAAAAAACCTAAATAAGTATCTAAATATTTACTTAAACCTGCGGTTGAAGAATGGGCCCGGTGCATGGAAGCAAAAGCATCAATAACAAACGCATCAGCAAAACTCGCCCAATACTTAGCCAGTTCTAAATCATTTTGACTCTCCCTTTTTTCTGGAACATCAGTAAATCTAGTATTTTCAACTAAAAATAATTGCTTATTAGAATCGTTAATTTCTTCTAAATTTAAAGGATCTTTTATAAATTCTAAGTCATAATATTGTTTTAAATATTCATAAACGATATTTAAACTATTCTTTTCTTTATCTTCTTCCGTTTTTACCCTTCCAAAATGACTTAATAAAATAACCTTATTATTATTTTTTAATAGATAATCAATCGTTTCTCTACTTTTCATTATTTTACTAGCATCAGTTATCACTCCATCTTTAACCGGAACATTAAAATCACACCGTAATAAAACCTTTTTATTAGTAATCTTTTCTTCACTTAAATATTGCATTATTTCTCTCCTAACTATTTATCTACAATTTTTAAAAATTCATGTAAGGCATTAAGCATATATTCAAATTCGTACCTTGTAAATACCGTTTTATTTTTATCAACCTCTCCCATAATATGTAAAATAGGTAAAGGACAATTTTTAATGGCATTCCGATAAAAAGGATTTTGAATTGCACTTATATATAATTCATCAATTAAATCAGTATATTCTTTAGAATCTCTTTTAATTCTTTGCCCCATAAAATAAATATAACCATCTTTTTGCCAATCATAATCCGATGTGGCTTTTAAAACTAAAGCTTCTTTCCCACTATAGTTAAAAAGTTCTTTTTGTAATTTTTTTTGAGGAAACTTAATGCCTTGAAAAAATGCTTCTAAAGAATTTATGGTATAACCTTTAAATTTAAATTTATAAGGAAATAAATTAGATAATAATTTAGGAAATGTTCCTTTTAAATTATAACCAACATTAATCCATTTTTCACTTTCTCCAATATAACCATTTTCATCTTTTATTAAAAGACCTTCACAATATATTTTATCGTCTTTTTCTTCTAAATTTAATTCTTTAAAAGTATAAGTGTTTTTAAATTTCTTAAACTTATCTAATTCTTTTTTATACTTCATATAATCACCATATCTACTAACATTTTAACATAATTAGGAAGACAAAAAAAGAATTTCGTTAGAAACTCTTTACAAATTATATTATTTAAACATTACTTTAGCACATCTAAGCATTTGAGCAGTATAACCTAATTCATTATCATACCAAGCGACAATTTTATATAATTTCTTACCATTGACTTCGACTACATTTGTAAGTAAAGTATCTACTAAAGCCCCAACTCTTTTACCAATAATATCGCTAGATACAATTGGATCTTCGGTAACTTTTAAAGCTAAACTTTGGCTAGCCATAAAAGTTTTATTAATTTCTTCAACAGTTGGATTATTTCGAAGTTCTACCGTTACATCAATTAATGAACCATCTGGAACCGGTACGCGGTAAGCAACTCCATCTAAACGACCTTGTAATTCCGGAATAACTAAACCAATCGCATTAGCAGCACCCGTAGATGCTGGAATAATGTTTTGACTCGCAGCTCTTCCACGTCTAGCATAAATACCTTTTTTATGGGCAATATCTAAAGTTTCTTGATCATTAGTAAAAGCATGAATTGTACTCATAAAACCTTTTTCAACCCCAAAATGATCATTTAAAACTTTTAATACTGGGGCTAAACAATTGGTAGTACAACTAGCAGATGAAACAACTTCTTCCGTACCATCTAAGATATTTTCATTAACACCATACACAATTGTTTTCATCTCACCCTTACCTGGTGCCGAAATCAAAACTTTTTTAGCACCAGCCATAATATGTTTCTTAGCATCTTCTAATTTAGTAAATGCACCAGTGCATTCTAAAACTAAATCGACATTTAAATCTTTCCAAGGTAAGTTAGCGGGATCTTTTTCGGAAAACACTTTAATTCTCTTTTGACCAGCCACAACTATTTCATTTTTTTCAAAAGTTATTTCATTTTCATGAAACGTTCTATGAACAGTATCATATTTAACTAAATACGCTAATTGTTCCGCATTTGTTAAATCATTGATTGCCACAATATCAAAATCCCTTTCGGTAATCATTTCTCTAAAGGCAATACGACCAATTCGACCAAAACCATTAATAGCAACTCTAATCATCATTTCCTCCTATAAATTCTCTTAATATTGAGTCATCACTTACATATTCTCCTGGTATTGAATAAAACATTTTTAAGAAGTTCAATAATCTTCTTGCTTCTTCATAATAATTGCTTTCAACATTTATACTTCTTAAAAGTGGTTCAACATAAACTTTTAAAACCCCAACTTCATAAGCTAATGCCGTATTAATTATAACATCAGCTTGATGAATATATGGGAATATATATTTTTCTTCCCCATTTCTGACACTCTGCCATGAGTGAATGGTATTATTAACATCATAGTTTCTTGTCCTGTTATCCCTAACTATTCTTCTCAGTAATCTTAAATCTATTGTTGATATATAATTATGTTTATCGATATTTAAAGGAATAAAGGGACTTAAATAAATTTTATATTTGTATTTACTATCAATTGATTTTAATAATTCATCATTTAAAGCATGTAAGCCCTCGATAAGTATTATGCTATTTTCTTGTAATTTTATAATATTATTATCATATTCTTTTTTACCACTTACAAAGTTAAATGTTGGCATACTTACTTCTTCATTATTTAATAATCTTCTTAAAGTATCATTAAATAAATCTAAATCAATGGCTTCTAAACATTCAAAGTCATAATT
>CANPYA010000019.1 GCA_947587565.1 uncultured Bacilli bacterium
AAATTAGATCAAGTATATGACGGGGATGAGTTAATGGGAGAAATAAGAAAAGAAATAGAAGAGTTAACTGGTGACTTCGATTCATTATTATACTATGACAAAAAGGCTCTTGAGAAGAGAATGGGCGAATGGCTTGGTAAAAAAGCAATGGTCAGTGCTATGCTAGACGGAAAAGAACCTTATGAAAAAATACTAAATTATACTAAATTATCAGAAAAAGAATTTTCTGAGATGTTAGAAGAAATTGAAAAAGAGAGAGAAAATTAATGAATAAAGTAGAAGGATTACAAGAGTTAATTGGCGACTTTGATTCATTATTATACTATGACAAAAAAGCTCTTGAGAAAAGAATGGGCGAATGGCTAACTAAAAAGGATATTATTAAAAATTTGTTAAATTCAAGACTAAGTAAAGATGAAATATTTCAAGCTGTTAATTTATCTGAAAAAGAATTTTCAGAGATGTTGAATGAAATAAAAGAAGAATCAGAAATACCAGAAAATGACTAATTATTTTAGTCGTTTTTTAATGACTAAATTTGTATTCAATGATATAATAAATCTAGAAAAAGATGAGGTAGCAATATGGAATATTTAGACAACTTAAATAAAGAACAAAAAGAAGCAGTAATGCATAAAGGAGGGCCATGTCTTGTCGTCGCCGGCGCTGGTTCTGGTAAGACTAAAGTCTTAACAACAAGAATTGCTTATTTAATTCAAGAAGGTATTTTTAGTGGAAATATCTTAGCCATAACATTTACCAATAAAGCGGCGAAAGAAATGAAAGAGCGAATTAGTAAAATTGTCGAAGATAACTATGCTTTTGTAGGAACTTTTCATTCTTTTGGTTTAAGAATTATTAAAGAAAATTATAATACTTTAAATTTACAAAGTAATTTTACAATTTTAGATTCTGATGATGTTTTAAGTCTAATTAAGAAAACGATGAAAGATTTAGGTTACGATATTAAACAAATATCTCCTTACTATATTCGAAATAAAATTAGTTTTATTAAAAATGAAATGTTAAGTGATAGTGAAATAGACCGTTTATTAATTTCTGAACTCGATAAAATCGCAAAAGAAGTATACTATGCATATGAAAAAGTTTTAAGTAAAAATAATGTTATAGATTTTGATGATTTATTAAAATTACCAGTGACATTATTTAAAGAACATCCTAGTATATTAGAACATTATCAAGAAAAATATCAATATATCTTAGTAGATGAATATCAAGATACTAATGAAGTCCAATATCAATTAATTAAATTATTAAGTAAAAAATATCGCAATATCTTTGTCGTTGGCGATCAAAATCAAGCCATATATGGTTTTAGACAAGCTAATTATAAGAATATTGTTAATTTTGAAAAAGATTATCCAGATGCTTTAGTAGTGGTTCTAAATCAAAATTATCGGAGTACTACGAATATTTTAAATGCCGCGAATTCAGTGATTAAAAATAATATTGAAAGAAAAGATGTTAATTTATATAGTGATTTAGGAGAGGGCATTAAAGTTAAATATCTAAGATGTCAAAATTCAAATAGTGAAGTAGATTTTATTTTAAAAGAAATTAATTCGCTCTTAAGTTTAGGTTATGAAAAAAAAGATATTGCTATTTTTTACCGGACTAATGCGCAATCCCGGATTTATGAAGATGCCATGTTAAAAGCGAATATTCCTTATAAAGTTGTCGGTAGTTTTTATTTCTATAAAAGAAAAGAAATTAAAGATTTAATTAGTTATTTAAAATTAATATTAAATCATGATGATGATATTGCGTTAAAAAGAATTATTAATGAACCTAAAAGAGGTATTGGCGAAAAAACTATTGATAATTTAGAGACGATGGCGAATATTGAAGGTAAATCCATTTTTGAGATGTTAAATAAAGGGAAAGAACTAGAGTTTAAAAATTTAATTAATGATTTATCTGAGAAAGCCAAAAATTTATCATTAACCGAATTAATTGATGCCATCCTAGAAAATACCGGAATAAAGAAAGAACTCACTTCTGGTGATATTGAAGGGGAATTAAGACTTGAAAACTTAATGGAATTTAGAAGTATTACGGAAACTTATCAAAATGTGACCGGCAGTGTTAATTTAAGTGATTTCTTAGATGAAATAAGTTTAGTCGCCGATATTACCGAACATCAAAATGTAGAAGATGCTATTACTTTAATGACTTTGCATTCCGCGAAAGGGTTAGAGTTTAAAGTTGTCTTTATGGTCGGAATGGAAGATGGTATAATGCCCCATGCGAATTCTTTTGAAGAAGAAAATGGTTTAGAAGAAGAAAGAAGACTCTGTTATGTCGGTATTACGAGAGCGAAAGAAAGATTATATTTAACTAGTGCCAAGGTAAGAATGCTTTATGGAAGGGATACTTTAAATCCACCAAGTAGATTTATTAAAGAAATAGATCCTGCTTATTTAGAAAGTAATACGGAAGAAGTTAAAAAGATTAATAAGCAAGAACTTTATAATGATAATAGTAATGCAGAATATCGAAGTGGCGAACGAATTACCCACAAATTATTTGGGCCCGGTGTTATAATAGATGTAGATGATAGGTTCTTAATAATTGCCTTTAATAAAAGATATGGTATTAAAAAAGTTTTAAAAAACTATACAGGTATTAAGAAAGGATGATAAAATGAAAAAAGATTTAACACTTGTAGTTTTAGCGGCCGGGATGGGGTCAAGATTTGGAGGTCTTAAGCAAATTGAACCAGTAGGACCTAATGGCGAGTTTATTATTGATTATTCCATAAAAGATGCTTTAGTCGCTGGTTTCAATAAAGTTGTATTCATAATAAAGGAAGAAAATTATGAAATATTTAAAGATACGATTGGGAAAAGAATTGAAGATAAAATAAAAGTTTCTTATGTTTTCCAAAAAAATAGTGATGTGCCAGAAGGGGTAGTTATTCCAAAAGACCGGGTAAAACCTTTAGGAACAGCCCAAGCTATTTATGCCGCAAGAGATGTGGTAAATGAAAACTTTGCGATGATTAATGCGGATGATTTTTATGGCCGAGATGCTTATTTGAAAGCTGCAGAATTTTTAAATAATTGTGCTCAAGATGAATATGCTAATGTTGCTTATGAAGTTGGTAATACTTTAACAATGAATGGCGAGGTTAAAAGAGGTATTATTTTTGCAAATGGTAATGAAATAGATAAGATAATTGAAAGTTCTGTTCAAAGTGTTGATGGGGTAATTATTGCCAAACCTTTATCAGGAGACCCAGAATTTACTATACCTTTTAATCAACCCGTATCAATGAATTTATTTTGTTTTACGCCAAGAATATTTACTTATTTAAAAGATAATATTAAAGATTTCTTCTTAAATAATAAAGATTTAATGACTTGTGAATGGTTAGTACCGGATGTAGCAACTCATAGTGCGGAAGCTAATCATAAAAAAATAAAATTAGTTACCACAACTAGTAAACATTATGGTATGACTTATCGAGAAGATTTAGAAACTCTAAAAGAAGGAATCAATAGCGAAATAGAAAAAGGTGTATATAATAATAATTTATGGGGGTAAAAAATGAATCCAAAAGAAAGAATAGAAGAATTAGTTAAAATAATTAATGAAGCCAATTACAATTATTATGTTTTAGATAATCCCACAATAACGGATCAAGAATTTGATAAATATTTAAGAGAATTAGAAGAATTAGAAAAAAAATATCCGGAATATACTTTAGTTGATAGTCCTACTAAAAGAGTTGGGGGCGAAGTTTTAGATAAATTTACGAAAGTAACTCATAAAATTCCCATGCTAAGTATTGGCGATGTTTTTAATGAAGATGAAGTAAGAGAATTTGATGAGAGAATTAAAAAAATGGGCGTAAATCCGGAATATGTTTGTGAATTAAAAATTGATGGTTTAGCGGTTTCTTTACAATATGAAAAAGGGGTTCTTGTAAGAGGAGCTACCAGAGGTGATGGTGTAGTAGGTGAAGATATTACCCATAATGTTAAAACAATTAAAGCCATTCCTTTAAAATTAACTCGCGATATAGATATTGAAGTAAGAGGCGAAATCTATATGGAAAAGGAAACTCTAGCGAAATTAAATCGCGAAAGAGAATTAGAAGGATTACCTCTTTTACAAAATGTCCGAAATGCGGCAGCCGGTAGTGTAAGACAATTAGATAGTAAAGTGGCAGCTAAAAGAAATTTAAATAATTTTATTTATCATTTACCTAATCCTTTAGATTATGGTATAGAAAAACATGATGAAGCCTTAAAATTTATGAGTGATTTAGGATTTAAAGTAAATCCCGCGAATAGATTAGTACATTCGATTGATGAAGCCATTGAATTTATCGAAGAATATACTTTAAAAAGAGCCGACTTACCTTATGAAATTGATGGCGTGGTTATTAAAGTTAATGATATAAATGAGCAAAGAGAACTTGGTAGTACTGCGAAATATCCAAGATGGGTAGTAGCGTATAAATTTCCCCATAATGATGTCTTAACTAAATTAACGGATATTATTTTTACTGTGGGAAGAACGGGACAAATCACCCCAAATGCTGTGTTGGAACCAGTTTTAGTTATGGGTTCGACCATTAAAAGAGCGACTTTACATAATGAAGACTTTGTTAATAATTTAGGTTTAATGATTGGGGATATAGTTGAAGTCCATAAAGCCGGCGATGTTATACCAGAAGTTAAAGGAGCCTTAAAAGAAAGAAGAACCGGTGCTGAAAAACCATTTGTAATGATTACGGAGTGTCCAATTTGTAAGGCTAAATTAGTAAAAAAAGAAGGTCAAGTCGATTATTATTGTCCTAATCCAAATTGTCCCGCGCGAGGTATTGAAGCCTTAATTCATTTTGCTTCCAGAGATGCTATGAATATTGATGGTTTAGGGGATGAAATAATTGAAGACTTCTATAATTTAGGTTTCTTAAAAAGTATTACGGATTTTTACCATTTAAAAGATTATGAAGAAGAAATTTTATCTTTAGAAGGTTTTGGCCGTAAAAGTTTTGAAAATATGATTAATGCCATTGAAAATACCAAACATAATAGTTTAGAAAAATTATTATTTGGTTTAGGTATCAGTGGGGTTGGAAGTAAAACCGCCAAAATCTTAGCCGAAAACTATGGCCATATTGATGCTTTAATGAATGCTTCGGTTGAAGATTTATTAACCATCAAAGATATTGGGGATATTCTTGCAAAAAGTATTTATAATTATTTTAAAGAAAATCGTAATTTAATTGATAAATTAAAAATGTTAGATATTAATATGGAATATTTAGGAGTTAAAAAGAAAACTAGTGATTATATAACTGGTAAGAAATTTGTTATGACCGGAGCTATATCATTTATGCCAAGAGATGAAATTAAAAGGTTAATTGAAGAATATAATGGAACATTCGCCGATAGTGTTAGTAAAAAAACTGATGTGGTAATTGTGGGGTCAGACCCAGGTAGTAAATATGATAAAGCGAAAGAACTTGGTATTACAATTTGGAATGAAGAAATGTTTAAAAAAGTAGTTGACAGTTTAAATAGTAATGAATAAAGATATTTATTGATTTTTATTTTGAAAGTACTTTATAATTAAGGTAGTGATAATATGCAAAAAAGTAAAATTAAAAAAATTTTATTAATTTGTTTAATGCTAATTGAAGGGGTTAGTATCTTTTTAGCGTATCAAAGTTATATGATTAAGCCTAAAGAAAGTAAGATTATAAGAAACAATAAATCATACGCAATTATGTTAGAAGATAAAGACCATTTAGGAACATATAATGAATATCCTGAAAACACTTGGCCAGGTGTTGGTTATATTTTAAATATTGAAATGTCTAGTTGTGTTGATAGTGCCGGCAAAGAAATGGAAGGTTTACTAACTTTTGATAATGAAGAAAGAATAGCGACAGTTAAAAGTAAAAAAGAAACTTATTGTTATTTATATTTTAAATATGATCCAGCTCCAGTAGAAATAAGTGGATTTAGTATAACACCCGTAAAAACTAATAATGGTAAAAAATATACTAACTTAGAAAGAAATAAAGCAACACTAGATTGGACAGATGATGATATTCAATATTATTGTTTAACTGAATCAGAAGAAAAGCCAAAAATAGCTTGTGATGGTAAATGGACAAAAAGTAATGGCGTAAAACATATTGAAGTAGATTATATTTTTGATAATAAAACAAATGAAGATAAAAAAGTTTATGCTTATACGAAAGATTTTGGTGGAAGTCCTTCACCTAGAAAAGATGAATTAATAAATTACGATACAATTGGTCCTACAATAATTCCCACACCAAATGGCACAAAAAATAGTGACACCAATAGTTGGTATAAGACGATGAATATAACTTTAACTGGTGATGATGGCGTAGGAATAGGAACGCAAAATATTAAATATTGTATAACAACAGAAGGTAGTTGTACTCCAGATAAGACAATAAATGGTGGAAGTTGTATAGTTTCATTACCAACTGATAGTAAAACCCAAAAAATATGCTATCAAGGAGAAGATTTACTTGGTCAAAAAGGAGCTGCTAATACTTGTATGAATACAATTTACCAAGTTGATGGTAGTGAACCAACATTGACAGTTAGAGAATTAAGTAGTGATAGAGGATTAGGAGAATGGGTACGAAGAGTAAGCATTTATTCTACAAGTAGTGATACTGGGAGTGGAGTAAAAAGTTTGAAATATTGTATTGCTAAAGATGGGACTCAATGTACACCAAATATTGAAGAAGAAACAAGTAGTAAAACAATATTTTTAGGAAATAATACTGATTATGACGAAGAACAAATGTTATGTGCAGAAGTAATTGATAATGCCGGTAATAGCAGTGGTGTAAAATGCAGTAAAAAATATAAAGTTGATGGAATACCACCTTCCTGTGGAGGTATACGTAAAGCCAAAGGAGTAGGAACTGTTGATGGTGTATCAGGCTATGTTATGTGTAATGATGGAATAAGTGGTTGTTTGTCGAGACTTTCTTACTTTAGTAATTTAAAAAGTACAACTGATGTTGAAATAAGAGATATTGCAGGCAATGTTAGAAAGTGTTCTGTAAATATAACTTCAAAAATTCAAAAAAGAACTAGAAGTTGTAATGGACGTTCGGATTGTCATAGTAAGTGGAATTGTACAGAGACATGTACTATTTATCATTGCGTTCATAATTTAGCAGACGCAGTAGGTTGGGATACTGATTGTGTGCAATCTAATCCTTATCCAGGTGGATATTGTGGTCCAAAAAGTACGGTTTGCACTGATGGATATTATAACTATTGGTCTGGTGATGATTGCCCTTGCACTAGTAAAACTGATTGGTCAGCATGGTCTGATGTGGATAATTGTTCAGAAGGAGAATATACTGAATGTCAGACATTATATAGTTGACCTGAAGTTTTAGTATTGTATGGCAAAAATATGTAATTTTTTCCGAAACTTATAAGAAATAAACAAAAAATAACGAAAAAAATAGAGGAACAAAACAACTAATATGGTTGAAACCATTAAAGAGATTGAGGTGATTTTACTCACGAAATGTGTTTCTAACACCAAGACAAGTCCAAGTAAATTTATTATATGTTTAATACATGGTTTAATACATGGTAGTTGACAATATAAGTTTGACCATGATATAATAAATTTCCTTCAAAAGGGGATGAGTTATATGGAAAAGGTAGTATTTTGTTTAGCATTAGAAAGACAAAAAGGTGATTATAAAATAATAGATATTAATGATTTAATTAAGTCATTAGGGTTACCAATAGGTAGTATTACTAATGAAGAATGGGCCATTGATACATTTACTAAAATGTTTTCCGAAACTGAACTCAGAGAGGCCATTAAAAGAGGTAATATGGCAAGTCAAGAATACTTAAATGCACCATTAAAAATTATTAGTAATGAACATCATAGTTTACCAATTATTACAAAAGATGATTTTGAAGAATATTTTAAATTAAGAAATAGTAGAGAAAATATCAGTGGTCACTTAAAAAATAAAATATTTGGTTTATATAAAAAGATTGTTGAAAAAAAATTTGTTGATGAATCCTTTATAAATGGTTTACTTAATAAAATGAAGATGGCTTTAAAAAGTAATCAAAAAAATGATATATTTAATTTAATTGAAATGAGTGGGATGGGTTATCATCAAATAAGACCAATTTATTTAGCTATTATGGAAGAAATAAAGAAAGAAAAAGAACAAGAAAATATCTTAAAATTAGAAAAATTAAATGATGTTGCGTAGTCATTTAATTTTTTTCATGTTATAATTTAAATATGAAGATAGAAGATGCCCAAGAAAAATTTATGGAATACTTAGATAAAGAATTAAATTATTCTAAAACGACTTTAGATGATTATTCTTATGACTTAAAAGTGTATACAACTTATTTAAAATTAAAAAATAAAGATTATTTAAAAATAAATAAAGACGATATTATTGATTATTTAAAATATTTAGATAATAAAAAATTTACAAATAAAACGATATCTAGAAATTTAAGTGGTTTAAGAAGTTTTTACAATTATTTAGTCGAAGTTAAATTACTTGAAGATAATATTTTTAAGAAAATTAGAAATCCGAAAGTTAGTAAAAAATTACCTAATTATTTAAATACTTTAGAATTAGAACAATTATTAGATAGTATTAAAATAGATACTGATAATGATGAAGATAATGCTAAAGGTATCAAAGAAAAATGTTTAATTGAACTTATATATTCCACAGGTATTCGGGTAAGCGAAGCATCAAATATTAAAATAGGAGATATTAGTTTAAGTGAAGGAACAATTAGAATCCTGGGTAAAGGAAATAAAGAAAGAATTGTTTATTTTGGAGAGATGGCTAAAGAGATATTAGAGAAATATTTAAAGATTCGCGAAGAAGAAAATATTAAAAATTGTGAGTATTTATTTTTAAATAAAAATGGGGATCAAATGAGTAGACAAAGTATGGAATACTTAGTTAATATGGTAGTTAAAAATTCTTTAATAAAACATCATGTATCACCCCATACTCTAAGACATACTTTTGCCACCCATCTTTTAGATAATGGTGCCGACATCAAAAGTGTGCAAGAACTTTTAGGACATAAAAATTTAAATACTACAGAAATATATACCCATGTTAGTAATGAAAGACTTAGAAGTGTGTATTTAAAGTGTCACCCGAATAAAGACCGTCAATAAAATGTCAAAATGAATGAGTTAGAGTTACAACTCATTTTTTCTATGTTAAAATATTCTTTAGGAGGCTTTTTTATGGCAAAAAAATATGTTTATTTGTTTTCCGAAGGAAACAAAGATATGCGAGAACTTTTAGGAGGTAAGGGGGCTAATTTAGCGGAAATGACTAATTTAGGTTTACCAATACCCCAAGGTTTTACAGTAACAACTGAAGCGTGTACAGATTATTATGAGAATGATAAAGTAGTAAGGAAAGAAATTGAAGAAGAGATTCTTGAGGCTTTAAAAAAATTAGAAAAATTACAAGGTAAGAAGTTTGGCGATGAAAAAAATCCTTTACTTGTATCAGTAAGAAGTGGCGCAAGAGCTAGTATGCCAGGAATGATGGATACAATTCTTAATTTAGGACTTAATGATAAATCCGTAGAAGGGTTTGCTAAGTCCACGGGTAATCCGCGTTTTGCGTATGACTCTTATCGCCGGTTTATTCAAATGTATTCCGATGTCGTTATGGAAGTACCAAAATCTTATTTTGAAAAAATTATTGATGAATTAAAAAAAGAAAAAGGTATTACTTATGATACGGAAATGACAACGGAAGATTTACAAGAATTAGTTAAAAGATTTAAAAAAGTTTATGAAGATAATATGGATGGGGAAGAATTCCCACAAGATGTGTATGAGCAATTAATGGGAGCAGTTAAAGCGGTATTCCGTTCTTGGGATAATCCAAGAGCCATAGTTTACCGGAGAATGAATGATATTCCTGGTAGTTGGGGAACGGCTGTTAATATTCAAGCGATGGTCTTTGGTAATATGGGTAATACTTCGGGTACGGGTGTTGCATTTACAAGAAACCCAGCGACTGGCGAAAAAGGTATTTATGGCGAATACTTAATTAATGCCCAAGGAGAAGATGTCGTTGCGGGAGTTAGAACTCCAGAACCAATTACTAAACTAGAAACTGATTTACCAGAATGTTATTCGGAATTTATGCGTCTTGCTCAAAAGTTAGAAGATCATTATAAAGATATGCAAGATATGGAATTTACAATAGAAAATGGGAAGTTATATTTAAAAGAACAGCCCATGCGGCGATTAAAATTGCTTGTGATTTAGTTGATGAAGGAATGATTACTCCGAAAGAAGCGGTTTTAAGAATTGAAGCGAAAAGTTTAGATCAATTATTACATCCAACTTTTGATAATGAGGCTTTAAAGAAAGCTCATGCTGTTGGAGAAGGTTTGCCAGCATCACCAGGAGCAGCCGCTGGAAAAGTAGTCTTTAGTGCGGAAGAAGCTAAAAGATTAGGTAAAGGTGGCGCAGGTGAAAGAGTAGTTCTAGTAAGACTTGAAACAACACCAGAAGATATTGAAGGTATGGTAGCGAGCCAAGGTATTTTAACCGCTAGAGGTGGTAGAACTAGTCATGCCGCTGTTGTAGCAAGAGGTATGGGTACTTGTTGTGTTGCCGGTTGTGGTGCTTTAAAAATTAATGAAGAGATAAAAGTCTTTGAATTAGGAGGAGTTACTTTTAAAGAAGGCGATTATATTTCTTTAGATGGTAATACTGGTAAAATATATGCCGGTGATGTTAAAACTAAAGATACTGAAATTGCTGGAGACTTTGGCCGTATTATGGACTGGGCTGATAAATATCGTCGTCTAGGTGTTAGAACTAATGCCGATAATCCAAGAGATACTAAAAAAGCCATTGAACTAGGGGCTGAAGGTATTGGGTTATGCAGGACAGAGCATATGTTCTTTGAAAGTGACCGGATTCCAAAAATTAGAAAAATGATTTTAGCTAGTACGGTAGAAGAAAGAGAAAATGCTTTAAATGAACTTATTCCTTTCCAAAAGGGTGACTTTAAAGCCATGTATAAAGAATTAAAAGGTTTGCCTATGACCGTCCGTTATTTAGATCCACCTTTACATGAATTCTTACCTAATACGGAAGAAGAAATTAAGGAACTAGCTAAAGATATGCATTTAACTGTGGAAGATATTAAAAATAAATGTGATGAATTACATGAGTTTAATCCAATGATGGGTCACCGTGGTTGTCGTCTAGCCGTAACTTATCCAGAAATTGCCAGAATGCAAACAAGAGCTTTAATGGAAGCGGCGATTGAAGTTAAAGAAGAAGATGGATATGATATTGTCCCAGAAATTATGATTCCTTTAGTTGGGGAAGTTAAAGAGTTAAAGTTTGTTAAAGATATTGTTATAGAAACTGCGGAACTTGTTAAAAAAGAAAAACATAGTGATATGAAATATCATATTGGAACTATGATTGAAATTCCAAGGGCAGCCATAACGGCCGATAAGATTGCCGAAGAAGCCGAATTCTTCTCATTTGGAACGAATGATTTAACCCAAATGACTTTTGGCTTTTCAAGAGATGATGCCGGTAAATTCTTAGATTCTTATTATCAAAATAAAATTTATGAAATTGATCCATTTGCGAAACTTGATCAAGTTGGTGTTGGTGAACTAGTTAAGATGGCCGTTGAAAAAGGTAAAAAGACAAGGCCTGATATCAAATTAGGTATTTGTGGTGAACATGGTGGTGAACCATCAAGTGTTGAATTCTGTCATAATGTTGGTTTAAATTATGTTTCTTGTTCACCATTTAGAGTTCCAATTGCGAGACTTGCTGCAGCACAAGCGGCTTTAAAAGAAAAACAAACAAAATAATTTATAGTAAAATGAATATACTATTAATGTATACTGTTTGACATTTTCATAAAAATATAGTATATTTATATTGCACTTGAGAAAGTGTGAAAATGTTTTTCGCTTCTGGATGGTGCGAATAATAAATGATTCCAGGCGACAATGTTTTTCGCTTCCAGGTGGTGCGACTAATAAATGATCCTGGTTGAAAATGTAGAAAAACTTCATCGTAAGATGGAGTTTTCTTTTGCTTTATGGTATACTTTTTATGGAGTTGATGACAATGGAAATAAAAACAGGTTATTTATATCACATCAAAGATGAATATTTTGATGTCGTTAATGATGAAAATTTAATGCAAAATCACGAAAAAGGAAAGAAGAGACCTACTTATTTTACAATTAAAGATAAAAATATTTTATGGTTTATTCCTATTAGTTCTAAGGTTGATAAATATCAAAAGATTATTGATAAAAAAATCGAAAAATATGGATTTTGCAATACTATAATAATTAGAAAAATTGCGGATGAAGATGCTGCTATACTATTACAAAATGCTTTTCCAACACTAGAAAAATATATAGACCATATTCATACTGTTGATGGAGTACCACTAAGAGTTCCAACAGATTTACAAAATGAAATTAAAAGTTTATTTAAAAATATGATAGGGTTAAAAAAAAGAGGCACAAATTTATTTTTCACGGATATAGACAAACTAAAAGAAAAAATGTTAGAAGAAATAAAATAAATTCAAATAAGTCATTTTAAAAATAATGTTTTATAAATTTAATCTTATTCATTCCGAATAAGATTGTGGTACAAGCGGCAATAAAAAGTAAAAATTAATAATATCAAAAAATTCAATAAGAGAAAATAAAGGTAGGAATATAAAATTTGTCCCTACCTTTTTTTTATCGATAGTAATGAATGAAGATTAAAAAAGAAAGACTTAATTGCCTTTCTTTAATTTTTTTAATTATTTATCTAATGTTATTATTAAATCTGATATTTCTTTTAGATTGTTATAATTTTTATTAAAGATATCTTTATTGTTTGCACAACAAGATAGCATAAATTATTATTTAACATACTATTTTTCCTCTCTGTTTATTTTAGAATGTCATTTATTAATTAAATACAAAATTTAAGTTTTAATTGTTAGGATTTTTTTCTTTCAATTCATTATATCTTTGTTTAAGGCGGATATATGCAGTTTTGCGCATTTGCTCTGCTTTGGAAGATTTAACATACTCAAGACTTTGTATAAACTGATCATACAAAAATTCTGATTCAGAAGGTTTATTTTTTCGTTCACGTGGTTTTAACGCTTCATATAACTCAGTATAAGTAATAATTTGATATTCTTTTCCATACTCATGTTTCTTTAGTTCATTCTCATTTATAGGATTATAGTCAGGTTTAAGTATATAGAAATGTTTTTCCTTTATATTGTTGGATTCATTTTTACAGTATTCCATAATAAATTTATAATATTTGCTTAGTTGAGAGAAAATTTCATCACTTGAGTCTTTGGCTTTTGTTCTTTTTTTATCATTTTTGTTGTATGAACAAATACTAGAGTTTATTTTATTTTCAATTACTATAATATCTTTTTCACTCTCTATTAAAAGATCAATGTTATTAAATTCTCTGAGTATTTTAAAATTTAATTTATTTGTCCATGTAATTTTTTTAGTATCTTTATTTTTTTTGCTGTTCAAGAGATTAATAAATTTTTTTAATGTTTCTTTCTTTCTACTTAAAAAGTAAGCAATTTGATTTGACATCGAATCTTCAAGTTTAGTTCTATCACATAAAACTGCAAAGCATTGTTCATCATTAATATCTTCAATATTAATCGTATTATTTTTACTTTCTAAATACTTTTTTGGCTCCACTAGTTGATCTAGTACATCCAAGTCATTTTTTCTTGAATAGCATAAATTTCTACATCCAGAAAGATTACTTTTAATATTAACAATAAAGATGTCATTTATATCATTTTTTTGACGAACATTTTGAATTTTTATATTTTTTTCATCAGCATTTTCTTTAAATAAAATGCGAGTATTTTTTTTAGGTTCTAGGAGTTCTTCAGCAAAAAAACTGCATAAATGGGCCTTAGAATCGTCAAAAATATCTCCGATGGAAAGTCCTTCAAATTTTATATTTGCATTTTTGTAATTAGATCTTTCTTCTTCGGTATTACTTGTATTATAAAGTGTCTTTTTATTTACTTTTTTCCCATCTTTATTTTCTTCTAATATTTTTGAGATGGCAACTAATTCATAATACTTTTCATTATCATATACTGTTTCCATAATATGTAAAACGTATTTTGTTTCATCAGCAGCTTTTTGACAACGCTTTCCGTATGGGTTTAGATATACTAATCTTTTGTTACTAAATACACTATCATTATTATCTGTTTTTATAAAATTAATTAATTCATTGCCCAAATTATAAATTAAATATGATCCAGTAAATACTTTGTTAAAAGCATACTTATATTCTGGTTTTGATTTTTCTTCTTTCATACTACTCCTTAAAAATATTATATCATAAATTTTGTAATTAGCATTGATTTAGTTATTTAATTTATATTTCATTAAACTTAAAGATGTGGCGCCACAAGCTTCCTTACGTGAAAAGCAAAGATAATAGTAAAATTTAAAGTATAAATTGTACAATATATATAATCTTTGATATGCAAATAATTGGAGGGTGTCACAAAAATTAACAACTGAATTTGGTAAAGATTTTTCTAAACGAAATTTAGAAAGAATCAGGATAAAATCATAAAATCGAAGAATTTGTTCTAGAAGCAAGTTCTTTTTTAATTTTGTCAGTATTTAAATAA
>CANPYA010000020.1 GCA_947587565.1 uncultured Bacilli bacterium
TTCAACATATATATCATACCATATCTTTTTATATTTTTGTATTGTTTTCATCACCTCAAATCTAATACACAGCATTTTGTTAAAAAAATTTTACAAATTTAATCCAAAAAAAAGGAAATCAGTCAAATTGTGCGAATAATATAATTGAAAGGAGGAAAATTATGGATAAGAATATTCAGTTCTTTAGCCTTAAGTATGATCGGATTTTTAAATCAATTATTTGTAATCCCAATGATACTAGAGTAATTAATGCCATTCTTTCAGATATATTAGAGCAAGATGTCGAAGTAGTAAAATATATACCTACAGAAATGCCCGTTAATAATAAAGATACCAAAGTTAATACTCTAGATATTATTTTAAGGACAAAGGATGATTTGATTATTAATGTAGAAATCAATATAAATTTCGGTAGTTCGATAAGAGATCGTAATCTAGGTTATTATGCTTCTTTATTTTCCCAATATATTCAAAGAGGAAAAAAGAATGTTCAAGAAATTATTCATATTGATTTAAATTTTGATGATAATTTTAAAAATCCGATAAAGCAAGAATTTAAAGTAAGAAATGATAATAATCGTTTATATTCTCAAAAATTTCATATTATAACGGTGAATGTTGCCGAGTATAAGAAAATTTGGTATGATAAAATTATCAAAGGTGAAAAGAAACATATTTATTTAGTAATGCTAGCGGCGGATAAAAAAGAATTAGCGGTTTTAAGTAAATATGATGATTTAGTAAAGGAAGTGAAAGATAAAGTGTATATACTAAATGCAGATGACACAATAGTAAGAACCATATCAAGAGAAGATGAAATTAAAATAAGAGCCTTAGATAGTGGAAAAGAAGAAGGCATTAAAGAAGGCATTAAAAAAGGCATCAAAAAAGGCATTAGCGAAGGAATAAAAGAAGGTCATAAACAAGAACAAATGACTATTGCTAAAAAAATGTTAAAAGAAGACATGGATGTAAAAACCATTGCTAAGATTACCGAGTTAAGTGTTGAACAAGTTGAAGATTTAAAAGTTAAGAATTAATTTAGTAAGTTAGTAAAGGAAGTGAAAGATAAAGTGTATATTCTAAATGCAGATGACACAATAATAAGAACCATATCAAGAGAAGATGAAATCAAAATAAGAGCCTTAGATATTGGAAAAGAAGAAGAACAAATAGCAATTGCTAAAGAAATGTTAAAAGAAGATATGGATATAAAAACCATCGCTAAGATTACCAAATTAAGTGTTGATCAAATTGAAGATTTAAAAGTTAAAAATTAAATTAGTAATTTAGTAAAGGAAGTGAAAGATAAAGTGTATATTCTAAATGCATATGACACAATAGTAAGAACCATATCAAGAGAAGATGAAATTAAAATAAGAGCTTTAGATAGTGGAAAAGAAGAAGGAATTAAAGAAGGAATTAAAGAAGGTCATAAGCAAGAACAAATGACTATTGCCAAAGAAATGCTAAAAGAAAATATGGATGTAAAAACCATTGCTAAAATTACCAAATTAAGTATTAAACAAATTGAAGATTTAAAAGTTAATATGTAATGGGAAGTTTGACATCAAATTCTAATCGTGCGATAATATTCCTAGTGTTAGGAAGATTATATGAAAAACAACAAAATTAATTATTTAATAATTATAATTTATGGTTTATTATTAACATTTTTATTTCTAGGAGAAAATAATTTGTTTGGTTCCAATACTGATTGGATAAGTCAACATATTATTATTCCGGATTATTTAAGAAATATTTTTTATGAAACCAAAAATATATTACCTAATTTAGCTATTAATATGGGAGCAGGTCAAAATATTTTTAACTTTAGTTATTATGGTTTATTAAGTCCTGTAATTTTAGTATCTTATTTCTTACCATTTTTAAAAACGACAACTTATATTATTATTGCTAGTATTATTCTATATGTTTTAAGTGGTGTCTTAATTTATAAATTTTTAAATACTAAATGTGGTAATAAAACGGCTTTATTTTTAAGCCTTGTCTTTTTAACTTTAGCCCCAATGTTTCATTTTCATCATCATATTATGTTTGTATGGAATATTCCATTTATAATTTTAAGCTTAATTGGGGTCGATAAATACATTGAAAAAAATAAATCTTTCTTATTAATGCTTAGTACATTTTTAATGATAATGGTTAATTATTACTATAGTATACCCGGTTTAATGGTTATTGTTATCTATGGTATTTATCGCTTATTAAACAAAGATAAATTTAATATTAAAGAATTCTTTATTAACTTATTAAAAGCTAGTTTAAGAATAATTATTCCTATTTTAATGGCGGGTATCTTATTAGTACCAACAGCTAATATTATTTTAGAAACAGGAAGAACTTTAAAAAGTAATTTTTCTTATTTAGATTTATTTATTCCCAATTTTGAAGAAGTCGTTTATAAAACATTTAGTATGGGCTTAAGTGGCTTATTATTACTATGTCCTTTTGGGTTACTTTTAGAAAATAAAAAAAATAAAGGCGATATTTTCTTAAGTCTTGTTCTTATTATCTTAACATTTATTCCTTTATTTATGTATATTTTAAATGGCTTATTATATATTCGCGGTAAAGTATTAATTCCATTCTGTATTTTATATATCTTTAGTGTATCTAGATTAATAACTAATATCAAAGAAAATAATCTCGATTTAAAAAAATTAGGTGTTATAAGTTTATTTTTAATGGTTATTATTTTAGTTACTGGCGAAGAATTAAAAATGTTATTCCTATGTGGCGATATCTTAATAAGTTTATTATCTATCTATTTATTTAAAAAATATCATAAAGAATTATTTATTTATGTACCATTACTCCTTATCTTAATTAGTCGAGCTTATTATAATAATTTAGGGGAAACTTATGTAAATGTGGAAAAGTATCAAGATATTAACAATAAAAGTGTATTAAATTTAATAGATAGTATACCAGATGGGGAATATTATAGAACTTATAGTTTTAATTATCCTTTAGAAACATCGAATAAATATTATAATCCGAATTATTATGGGGTATCTATTTATTCATCTAACTATAATAAATATTATTGGGAATTTTATAATAATTTAATTGGTAATAACATTAATAGTCGCAATGCCTTTACTTTAACAGGTACTAATAATGAATTATTTTATAATTTTATGGGAGTTAAATATATTGTTTCTAATAAAAATCCAGGTTTAAAATATACAGAAATAAAGAAAGATGGCAAGTATGCTTTATATTATAATAAAGATGCTTATCCAATGGTGTACGCTACTAGTGAATATGGTAATAATGATGATTATAGTAAATTAGATTATCCATATAATATTGATTATTTATTAAATAATCCGGTTACAAGTAGTAAAAGTACTAAAGATTATGAATCACATGTTAAAAGAATAGATATTGGAGAAGAAGATTCTTATGAATTTAAAGTAAATGATTATACTAAATATATTTATGAACTTCCTGAAATTATTGATAATAAATATCTATTAATTCGTTTTAAAAATACTTACAATCAAACTTGTGAAGAGGGCGATGTTTATATAACCATTAATGGTAGTCGTAATAAACTTACTTGTAGTGATTGGATGTATCATAATCAAAATTATAACTTTGAATATGTAGTCCCTGCAAATAATTTAGAAAGTTTAGATATTCGAATTAAAAAAGGTACATATAAAATCAGTAATGTTGAAGTTTATGAAATGGATTATTTAGATAATACTTATGAATCTTTAGATAATTTAAAGATAAATAAAAAGAATAGTACCATTACAGGTGAATCTAACCTAGATGAAGATGGTTATGTTATTACAAGTATTCCTTATGATAAAGGATTTAGTGTTTATGTTGATGATAAAAAGCAAGATACGGAAATAGTTAATTTAGCCTTTTTAGGTTTTAAAGTACCAAAAGGAAGTCACGAAATTAAAATAGTTTATCATTCGCCCGGTTTAATTTTAGGTTTGCTTACCTCCTTTTTAGGTATATGCAGTATGGTAGCAATTTTAATCTATGAAAAGTTTAAAGAACAAATTGATAAATTAATTAAGAAAAATAAAGAAATATTAATGTATTTAATTTTTGGAGTATTAACAACGATTGTAAATTTTGGGGTTTATTTTGCTTTAACCCTAACTATATTAGATGCCCAAGATAAAATAGAATTACAAATTGCCAATGTCATTTCTTGGATAGTGGCAGTTACCTTTGCTTACTTCACGAATCGGAAATATGTTTTTGCGAGTAAAAATAAAAATGTTATGCAAGAAGCTTTAAAATTCTGCGAATCAAGAGTGGTTACTTTAATTTTAGATATGGCCTTTATGTTTATCTTTGTTTCTTTACTACATTTTAATGATGGTTTAATTAAAGTCATTGATCAATTTTTAGTAATTGCAACCAATTATATATTGAGTAAATTAGTTGTATTTAAGAAAGAAGGCAGTAAAAAATGAAAAAGATTTCGATTGTCGTTCCTTGTTATAATGAAGAAGAATCATTACCGATATTTTATGAAGAAATGCAAAAAATCGTGCAAGAAATGCATAAAGAAGCTAAGTTTGAATTTGTTTTTGTGAATGATGGCTCTAAAGATAAGACTTTAGAAATATTAAGAGATTTAGCCAAAAAAGATAAAAGTGTGAGGTATTTATCTTTTTCGAGAAACTTTGGTAAAGAAGCGGGAATTTATGCGGGACTTAAAAATGCAACAGGTGATTATATTGCAACCATGGATGTTGATTTACAAGATCCACCATCTTTATTAATTGAAATGTTTCATACGTTAGAGAGCGAAGATTATGATTGTTGTGCGGCGAAATCAACTTCTCGGAATGGTTACTCATTTTTAAGAAAAACTTTTACAAAATGGTTTTATAAAATCATCAATAAACTTTCTAAAGTAGAAATGGTTGATGGGGCGAGAGACTTTCGCTTGTTTACAAGACAAATGCTTGATGCTATATTAGAAATGGAAGAATATAATCGGTATTCCAAAGGTATTTTTAGTTTTGTTGGTTTTAATACAAAATGGATTGAATATGAGAATACCGAAAGAGTTGCGGGTACAACAAAATGGAATTTCTGGAAATTATTTATTTATGCAATTGATGGAATTACCGCATTTTCTACAACTCCTTTAACTGTTAGTGTTTTTGTTGGTATTCTATTTTGTTTAATTGCATTTATCATGGTTATTGTAGTTATTGTTAAGACTTTAGTTTTTGGGGACCCTGTGAGTGGTTGGCCATCTCTTGCTTGTATTATTTTATTTGTAAGTGGTATTCAATTATTTTGTATGGGAATTATGGGCTTATATTTATCTAAAACTTATTTAGAAACTAAAAAAAGGCCAATTTATATAGTTAAAGAAACAGAAAAAGATTTGAAATAAAACCGGGTGCTCAGCCCTCTTTTTTTGTATGAGGAATTTTTTTGAATTTTTTCGATATATTTTGATTGACTAAGATTTTAGTTTCCCATATAATATTTAAAGAGGGTGATGTTATGAAAAAATGGAACAAAATTATATCATTATTTTTAGTGGGAGTTTTAACTTTTATGGAAGTATCTCCTTTAGCGTTTGCTTTAGAAAATAATTTTAAAGATACTTTAAAAATTGCTCAAACTATTGATAGTGAATTTGAAGGAAAGGGAACAATCGAAGTTGAGTTACATTATGTCTTACCAATTAGGAATACTGAACTAGCTGAAACTGAATTAACCTTAACTAATAGTGATGGTGAAAAGGTAAGTCTTAATTTAAAAGATGCTAATGCTGATTTAATTCCTGTTAGTACAAACTTAGGTGAAAAAGAAATTAAATATACCGCTAGTAAAAGAGATAAAGATGGTAATTTAATAACTGGTTATAGTGAAACTGCTAATATTGTTTACTATGCTGTTAACTTTAGTGACTTAAGTAAAGGTACTTATGAATTAAGTTTAAGTAGTCATAATTTTGTAACTTATAAAGAAAATATTACAATTGATAACTATTCTAAAAGAATAACATTAACTAACGAAAATGGTTTATTTACTATTGGTGATGTTAATAGTGATGGAGAAGTTAACGATAGTGATATTGATGTAATGTTAAAAGCTATTAAAACAAATGATTTAGATAAAGATTTAAATTTAGATGGAATTACTGATATTGCTGATTTAAACTATTTAACTTATGTTATTAATGGTGATAAAAAAGAAGCTGTTATTAAAGATACTAACTATATTTTAGATAGTAGTAATGTTGCTTTTACATCTAGTAGTAATGTTGAAAGTGGCGATTTAAGTGCTATTTTTACAGATGACACGGGTGTTACGTTAAAGCCACAAAATGAAGGGGAAATAAGTAAAGATAATCCAATTGAAATTGCCATGAGTCTAGGTAATGGTGATGAAGCTGTAGAAATGAATGAAATTAGAATTGCCGCTGGTGAAAATGCCCCAACTGAAGTGGAAGCAATTGTGGAAGATGCCGATGGCCATACTGAAACGGTAAAAGGAATTGTTACGCATTATGAAGAAGAAGTATTATTCTTTACCGATAAACCTGTGGAAGGCGAAATAGTAATTGATTTAGGCAAACAAACTGCTGTTAAAAAAGTAACAATTGTTATTACAGAAACTTCGACAAAGAATTTAGCTGATATTGCCAAAGTAGAATTTTTAAATAATGTCAAAGTTCAAACTGAAGAGCCAGAAAATTTCTATACTCCTAAAAATATTGAAGTAGATGCGAGTGTTAGTGAACAACTTACAGTTACCTTTAATAGTGTGCCAAATGTTACAGGCTATGAAATAAGAATTAATGGTCCTCAAAAGAATAATGTTATTTTTGAAACAACATTTACGAATTTTACTATTGAAGATTTAAAAAACTATAAAACATATACTATTGAAGTTCAATCTGTTAATGGTGAATGGGAAAGTGGATGGAGTGAAATAGTTACGGCTACTCCGAAAGCCAATCGGGTTCCACCTGCTCCTGATATGGTTGTGGCAACTCCAACTTATGGCGGAATAGACTTTAGTTGGAAAGATATGGATGATACAACATCATATAATTTATATTATCGCGAAGTAGGAGATACCGAATATACAAGTATTAAACATTTAACTGGTACAAAATATTCTTTAAGAGATTTAAAATCACAAGCAAATTATGAAGCATATCTTACTGGTAACAATGAATTAGGGGAAGGTAGTAAATCGAAATTAGTTTCTACAACAACCTTAAAATTCACAGCGGTTATTTATCCAAGATATAATCTTATTAATGATTATAATGGTACATTAAATAGAACAAATCATATTAAAGAAGTTATTTATACAACTGGGGAAAATTATTTAACTAGTGATGATAACAAGTTAACTCCAAGTGATAAATGGTCAATGGTTGATGATAATTATTTATCTTATTGGAAAAAGGTGGCATGGCAAACTAATGCTCATTATGCCGATATAAATGACCCCATCTTTGTTTTAGATAAAACTTATGAAATGGATGAAATTGTCTTTACTGCTCCAATAAGTTATACTGGTTTTTACAAAGGTGGTAATTATACTAATTCTAATGATGCTAAATTAATTTATTGGAATACTGAAGATGCTAAAACAAGTAGTAATAAAACCGAAGTAAGAGTTATGATTACTAGTAAAAAAGATGAAAATAATCAAACTTATTATGTTATGAAATTACAAGATCCAATAAAGGCTAATGCCGTGCAATTAGGACTTACTACTACTAATGGTAAAGGTGGTAATGCCGAAAGTGTTGAAATTGCGGAAGTAAAATTCTATAAATATGATTCTTTAGTTGATGATGTAGCGGCATTATTTACTGATGATTTAAGAGTTGAACTTGCGGAAGGTGTTAATCAAGAAAAAATTGATGAATTAAGAAGAAGAGCCGATATAAAAAGTAATGATGAATATAATCCATATCGGGAATCAATTTTAAATGATCTAGACTATGCCGAAAAAATTTTGAATGATGAAAATGTTTCTAATGATATCATAACATTAAATAATAATATTTCGAATTATTATGATAGTTTAGGATTTGCCATGACTATCAATGATTATCAACCTTTAGGTATGACGGTAAGAGAAGGAGAACAATTAACAATTTATGTTGGTTCAACAGGAAGTGTTGATGCCGAAGTTGTATTTACCCAAGTGCATGCGGAAGCGAATGCTTGGAGTAAAAGTTATAAATTAGTTAAAGGACAAAATATTATTACTGTTCCTAAAATTGGTAGTGCTAGTACTGAAAGAGGTGGTAGTGTCTATGTTAGATTTACGAAAAAACCAACCTTTACAATTAAAGTAAGAGTAAGTGGTGGGGTAAAAATTCCTGTATTAGATACAACTCTTTTAACTAGTGAAAACGAAAAGAAAGAAGCAATTAAAAATTATATTAATGAATTATCATTATATGTTGAAAACTTACCAAGTTTATATAATGCTTTATATAATGGTTTAGAAAAGCAATATACTTATGATAAGTACGAAAGTGCTTTTGGCGTAACTGAAATTGCTACTAAATATGGTTTATTATCATTCTCTGCAGAAGCTGTTTTGGATGCCATTAATTATAATTTAAGTGATATTGATGCTAAAGTAACCAGAGTTTATGAATCAACGGAAGCTTTAGATGAAATGCTATTAATGTTCTATCGTCATAAAGGCTTAGAATTAGGCTCTACTGATAGCAAAAATAAAGTTCCAAGTGGCCGAATTAATATTCGTTATATGACCATGTTTGATGGCGCATTTATGTATGCCGGTGGTTATCATATTGGTATTGAATATGGCTCTATTGGTGGCCTTTTACAAGGTAAGAAAAATACGGATAGTGCGACTGGTTACTTTGGTTGGGGTATTTCTCATGAAGTTGGTCATCAAATTAATCAAAGTATTCTAGCGCATGCTGAAGTTACAAATAATATTTATGCTTTACTTGCCCAAACTGCTAATGATAGTGACCATTCTAGATTAGAAATAAGTAATATTTATGATAAGATTTATGATAAAGTTACTTCACATACTTTAGGTAAACTGCAAAATGTTTTCGTTACTCTAGGTATGTATTGGCAACTACATTTAGCATATGACTATAATAAAGATGCCGACGGAAATTATATTAAAACCTTTGATGATACGAATTCTATCTTTGCCAGAATTAATAAATTATCTAGAAGTTATGATAATAAAAATAAATATTCTGAAGATGAATTATTAATCTTATTTGCAAGTATTGCAGCGGAAAAAGATTTAACGAATTATTTTGAAATTTGGGGATTAACCGCTAGTGATAAATTAAAAGAAGAAATTAAAAATTATGAATTAGAAAGCGGCAAAAAGTTAGAAGAAGAAACAAAAGCCATTTATTACTTAAATGATGAAGCTAGAAGATATCGTTTAAGTGGTAAGAGTGGTATAAGTGATACAAATATTTTAAATGCTACTTTAACTGGTCTTGATAATCAAAATAAACAAGTTACTTTAAACTTTAATGTAACAAAAGATAGCGATAAGATACTTGGTTATGAAATTATTCGTAATGGAGAATCTATTGCGTTTGTAGATGGAGATTCCAAGACATTTACAGATACTATCGGTGCAGTTAACAATAGAGCATTTACTTATGAAGTAGTGGCTTATGATTATTTACTTAATAAAACTAATACTGTTAAGTTAGATGAAGTTAAAATTGCCCAAGATGGTAGTGTTAAAAAGACTAACTTTAGTATTGAATCTAACTTTAAAGAAGAAAAAGAAGTTGTCGATTTTGAAGATGCCGAATTAGATTATTCTAAATTAAGTGTTAATAAATTAATTGATGATAATTATGAGACTGGATTTAATGGTATAGAAAGAGTTAATACTTTAAATAGTAGTAGTAATCCTTCAATGACAAATGATACAACTGATGCTTATGTCATAATTAGTTTAAATACTAAGTTATCTCTAAGTGGTATTAAATATACTGCTTTAAGTAATGATGCGAATACGGTTAAAAAATATAAGATTTCGGTAAGTAGTGACAAAGTTAATTGGACTGTTGCTCGAGAAGGAACATTTGAATTTGATGAAAATAATACAGTAACAGTTTACTTCATGCAAACAGGTACAGATAGTGAAAGTCAATTATTTACTTATGATAATGTTTCTTATGTTAAGATTGAATCTATTGGTAATAAAAATGGTATTTCTGGTAAAGAATTTGATGTTATAACTCCACCAGGTGATAATGTTGATATTGCTAAACTTGCGGATGGTAGAGATAGTGTTAGTGTTCTAAAAGAAGATTATTGTTATTTAAAAAATGGTTGTCCAAAAGAAAATCTTGATGAAAAAGGCAAAGTGGAAGGAATTATTGAAGCAGGTTCTGTTATTATTCAAGGAACTTATCGTGGTAATCCAGGATTTAATACCGTTATCATTAGTGATTTAGAAGGTAATATTTTTAGTGGATATCAAGTAATCTTTGCCGAATTAAATAGTGATGACAGTGTTTACGAAGTTGCTAATGGTACTTGGCTATTTGTCATAACTCCAGAAGAATATGCGAAAATGGTTGGTAAGAGTATAAGAGCAACCTTATATCGTTCAAATAATGGTCTTACTTTAAAAGATTCCAGAATAACTAGTACATCTTTAGCAACTAAAGTATTAGAAGAATATGGTAAATTGCCAGAAGCAACCATTGGTGGTAATTAAGAGGTGGCAAAGTGAAAAAAATTACATATATAATTATAACTTTAATGTTAGTCTTCGCTCCTCTTAAGGCTTTGGCTTTAAATGATGTAACTTTAAATGAAAAAGATAATGGCGTTATTGATACTAAATTACATTTTGATGATGGTTTTGTTGGTGGCTTAGATTTAAATATAACTTTAAGTGATAATGTTAAAGTTACCAAATTTGATTTCAATAAAGACTTTGCTAAAAATAAATATACAACAGAATATACTTATAAAAATGGTACTTTAAATATTAAAATAACAACGGGTGGTAAAAATTTACTTAATGATAAAAAAGAATTAAATTTAGGAACGATTTATTTAAGTACTACTAGTGATAAAAGTGTTAGTTATGCAATAAATGTTAATAATATAAAAGTTATTGACATTAACTTAAAATCTAATGAATTAGAAAAAAATTCTATAGTGGTTAGTGGTCAAAATATTTTTACATATGAAGTAGCTAATAAAGATGAGCAACCTGAAGATAAAGATGACAACAATAACAAAGAAGACAACAACAAAACTGAAAATGATAATAATGCTACTGATAATAAAAATGAAAATACTAAACCAGGAGAATCTAATAATGATGCCCAAGATAATAATGTTGTAGATAATAACAATAATAGCAACAATAGCAATAACAATAGTAACAATACAACAACTAAACCAAGTACAAATAATAATGGCAATAGTTCAAATGAGAATACGTCAAATGAAAATAATAATACTGAAGAAAATAAAACTGATGAAAATGAGGATAATGAAAAAGAAACAGTTAAAGAAAATACTTCTAAGCAAAATGATACTCATGAAAATAACATTCCTAATTTTCTAAAAGTAGTTTTAGTATTAATTATTGTAGTTGCGGTAGTTATTATTGGCATATTAATTAAAAAATTAAGAAGGAAAAATTAGACAAGGAAAATTAACTTGTCTTTTTCTATGGCTAAAATATAGATTTAGTACTCTAAATTTGCTACAATAGTAATAGGGAGAAAAAATATGGGATTATTTGATTTTTTATTAAACTTAAATGATGATCAAAAAGATGATACAAAAGAACAAGAAATGGAATGGAATAAGTTTAGTGAACGAGAAAAAGAAGAATTTAAAAATGGTGATTATGACATATATAATTTTGAAGATTCAGAAGATGAATTAGATGAAGACGATTATTATTATGATAAATAGATAAGGAAGATAGCAGTGTTAGAGAGTATTATAAATTATTTTTTACTTTTTATTATTTATTCTTTTCTAGGTTGGATAATGGAAGTAATATGTATTTATGGCGAATTTAAGAAATTTGTCAATCGAGGCTTTTTAATTGGACCAATATGTCCCATCTATGGTTATGGGGTTTTAGGTATTTTATTTTTAATTGGTAAAGATACTTCCGACTTTTTAGGAGTATTCTTAAAATCCATTTTGATATGTTCGGTTTTAGAATATTTAACTTCTTATTTTATGGAAAAATTATTTAAAGCAAGATGGTGGGATTATTCTAAAAGAAGATTTAATATTAATGGGCGTATTTGTTTAGAAACTATGATACCTTTTGGGATACTTGGTACTTTAATTGTCTATATAGTTAATCCTTTCTTTTTATCTTTAGTTACAAATATTCCAAAGATTATTCGTCTTATTTTAGCCATAGTTTTATTTGTAGCATATCTAACTGATAATATTATTTCCTTAGTCGTTATGAGTAAAATTAAAGGGGAAATTAAAAGACATGATGTTGATAGTACCGAAATATTAAAAGAAAAATTAAATAAATGGTTAGAAAATAATACCTTCTTATTTAGACATATTAAAGCAGCTTTCCCTAAATTTAAAATTTTAAGGAAAAGAAAGAGTAAAGATGGCGAGTAAGATGAAAACAATAAATAAACAATATGATTATTATGAACATACGAAAATAAATAACTTAGATGAATTATTAAAATTAACCCTTAGAAAATATTCTCATGAAATTGCTTTTAGTTATTTAAAAAATAATGTTAAGATAAAGAAAACTTATAATGCTGTTTATCGTGATGTAGCAAAATTAAAAAATTATTTCCAAGAAAAATATCATCATAAACATATTGCTATAATTGGGGAGAATAGTTATAATTGGATAATAACTTTTTTAGCGATTATTTTAAGTGATAATGTTTGTGTTGTTATGGATAAAGATATAGAACCAGATAATTTAGTTAATTTAATGAAGAAAACAAATACTAAAATAATTTGTTATTCGAAAAATTATGATGGTTTTGTAGAGGATATGGCTTATAAAAACTTTTGCCTTGAAAATATTTTAGATTTAGAGGCTAAGAAAAAACAAGTCAAAAAGATGAAATATGATAATGATAAAGATGCTGTTATATTTTTTACATCCGGTACAACGGGTGCTAATAAAGCGGTGGTATTATCCCAAAAAAATATGGCTACTGACATATATGCTGCGTCATCTTTATTTAAACTGGGTGGAAATGTGGTGGCTTTACTTCCCTTTCATCATGCCTTTGGTTTAGTTACCAGTGTTTTAAAACCCTTTTATTATGGTAAAGAAGTATTTTTAAATAGTAGTTTAAAATATGTTTTAAGAGATTTAAAAGAAAATAAACCGGATACTTTATTTGTTGTTCCAGCTTTTGTAGAAACTTTTTATAATCAAATCTGGAAGATGGCTCGCCAAAAACATCAAGATAAAATACTAAAATATTCCTTAAAAGTTAATAATTGTTTACTTAAAATAAATGTAGATTTAAGAAGAAAATTATTTCAAAGTATTTTAAAAGAATTTGGAGGTAATCTGCATTATATCATTTGTGGGGGTGCCCCATTAGATAAAAAATATGTTAAATGGTTCAGAAGTATTGGCATTGAAATATTAAATGGTTATGGTATTACGGAATGTTCACCAGTAGTGTCTGTTAATCGGAATCATTTCTATAAAGATGGTAGTGTTGGCCAAATATGTCGGGATGTGAATGTTAAAATAATAGATAACGAGATATGTATCAGTGGGGATATAATCATGAAGGGCTATTATAAAGATAAAAAGAGTACGAATGAAGTTATCAAAGATGGCTATTTTCATACCGGTGACTTAGGTTATTTAGATAGTGAAGGATTTTTGTTTATTACGGGAAGAAAAAAGAATATAATTATTTTAAGTAA
>CANPYA010000021.1 GCA_947587565.1 uncultured Bacilli bacterium
ATACAATTGTTGCATTTGGAGGAAATCCAAAAGCAACTTGGATACAAGGGCAATATAGTTATGCAACCTATAAAGAATCATTAATATTTGATCGAGCATTAACGGAAGAAAAAGATCATATAAGTACAAATTATAAAGACGATATTAATGTTACAAATCAAGAAGAATTGTTGGTTTGGTATAAATTTTAATTGACAATCGGGGGGGGAATACTATAATAAAAACAGAATAGGTGAGTACTTATTCTGTTTTAAATTGATTGAAAAATATACGCTATTAGTATATAATAAAAATTGATAATAAAGGTAGAGGTAGTAAATGAAAAAAGTACTAATAACAATACTTTTAATAATTGAAATATTCATGATAAATTTAACTTATCAATCTTTTTTGCATAAAGAAATAACTAAAGAAGAAAATAAAATAACTAATAAACAATTTGCTATGTATGTCCAAGAGAATGATAAATATGTGGAATATAAAGAAGATAATTTGTTTCCTAAGAATTATTATGTTAATAAAGCTTTAAGTAAATGTGTTGATGAAAAAGGTAATCCAGTGGAAAATGTTATAAGTAGTTTAGGTACTAATGTCACTGTAACTAGTAATAAAACCATATACTGTACTTTATATTTTGATAAAAATGAAATATTAGAGTATTTAAGAAGTAAAGATACCAATGGATTATTAAGTGCAGATATAGTGGGAGATATGTATCGTTATCAAGGAGTTTCTGAAGAATATGTTTCTGATGAATTAAAAGTAGTTGATAATAATTACATTTGTTTAGGTGAAGATTGTTCTGAATATGGTGAAGACCTATACCGAATAATTGGCGTAACTGAAACAGGTGAATTAAAAGTAATTAAAAAAACAGTGCTATCTAAAAGTTACCCCTGGTATGATGATTCCTATATTGATATCAAATGGCCCGATAGTTTAATATATCATGGACTAAATGATGATAGTGATTCGTTTTATAATAAATTAGATAGTAAATTACAAGAAAAAATATTAACCCATAAATGGATGTATGGCGATGCTATTGGACAAGAATATGATGGTGATTTATTTTATAAAATTGAATCTGGAGATTCTGCAACTAGATATTTCATAAAAACGGAAGATGGTTATGAATTGTCAAATTACACTTGGGATAAAAATAAAGATTATGTAATAGCTAAAATAGGGTTACAATATATTCATGATTATTTGCTTGCTTATCCAGGAGGAAAACCAGGAACTGCTGAAAATGCTTCTAAATCTTGGATATTCTTTTTAAATAATGATGATAGTCCAATAAGTATAATAGAAAGATTAATGACTAGATTTGGTTGTGGTGGTCCAAATGGAACTGATTCTCCATATTTAGCAAAAGATATTTATGGACAAAGTAATCTTATCGGTGAGTTATCTGGAAATTTCTTTAATCAACTTTTAAGTTTAAGACCAGTATTTTATTTATCTAGCGATATTTTAATAACTGGTGAAGGAACACTAGAGGAACCATTTAAAATAGGTTTAGAAGATGAAAACGGTAATGAAACATTTGAATACCTTTTTAAAGGTAATTATGAAACATTTACCGTATTTAAAGATGGAACATACAAAATAGAATTATGGGGTGCTAAAGGTGGAGGAACAAATGGTGGATTAGGAGCATATACTAGCGGAAATATTGATTTAAAAAAGAATGATAAATTATATATTTATGTAGGCGAAAATCCAGTATATGTTACAGGTGGTAGTTGTCTTGATGAGAATCCCAATAGTTCATTTAATGGTTCTAGAGTTGGTTCTTGTGCTGGTGGCGGTGGTGCAACTGATGTAAGGCTGGAAAATGGTGAATGGGACAATTTTGATAGTTTAAAATCCCGAATAATGGTTGCTGCCGGTGGTGGTGGTCAGTTGAATTTGTATAATGGCTATGGAGGTTATGGTGGTGCTTTAACTGGTGGTGATGCTGAAGGACCTGCAAATCCTTCTAGTGGTCATAGTGGTTATGGTGCAACCCAAGAGAAATATAGTTTTGGTGTAGCAAATTTGGGCACTTGCATTCCAGGAAATGGGTATTATAGTGGTGAATCTTTAAGGGGTGCCAATGCTGGTGGAGGTTCATCATATATCTCTGGTTATCCTGGTTGTAAAGCTATAAATAAAGAATCAACTGCAGATAATATAACGCATAGTGATTCACCCGATCATTATAGTGGTAAAGTATTCTCTGATCCCGTAATGATTGCGGGTAATGATACAATGCCCAATTATGATGGTGGCACAATGGTTGGTAATTCAGGTAACGGCTATGCAAGAATTACTAAAATAAACTAGTTATGTTTACTTTGAAATAAATTTAAAATAATACCTAAATATAAATAGTTAATTAAAGTACTGGTACCTCCATAAGATAAGAAAGGAAGAGGTATTCCCATAATCGGAAGTATTCCTAAATTCATCCCAATATTATAAATTTGATGAAAGATAAAAATACCAAAATAAGTATAGATAAATATTTGGTATTTTTTTATTTTTAAATGTTTAGTTTTATAAACCAAATAGATATCTAAAATAAGAAATGTAATTAAAATAATTAAGCAAGATAATAAACCGAAATTACCTGATGTAAAAGCAAAAAAGAAATCAGTCGGTGCTTCTGGAATATACAAAAGAATTTTATTTAAACCAACTCCTAAAAATGATGAGGCTCCTAAAGTAATGAGAGCTTGTTCTAATTGATAACTGTTGCCACTGGCAAAGTTAATTAATCTATCCATCCGGTAAAAGAATGAGGTGCCAATAATTTTAATTAATAAATCTTGAAAAAAGAAATATAAAATAAAAAATGTGGATAATCCTAAAACAAAAAACAATCCAAAAGAAATATACCACCATTTATTTAACTTTAAAAAAATAATTACTACTAAAAGAATGATTAAAAAGTTAATAATGGCTCCGGTATCTGGTTCCAAAAAGACTAGTATGGAAGGAATAAGTGTAAGTATCACTAATTTAATGAGAGTTAATAAAGCACTTTTAAAGCCTGTAATTTTAGTGTTACTAACAATTTCCACTAAATATGAAGATAAAGCAAGTTTAGCCAGTTCACTAGGTTGAAAAGAAAAACCAAATAAATTAATCCAACATTTAGCTCCATTTAAATCTTTTCCGATAAATAAAACTAAAATAAGTAAGGCAATACTAAATAAATAAAAGTATTTGGCATACTTAAATAACTTTTTAACTTTAATATGCGTAAATAAAAAGATTAAAAAATAACCCATGATAAACCAAATTAATTGTTTAACAAAAGCTAAGCGATAAACATCACTAATAAGTTTCGCATTAACCATATTAAAAAGACTTATTATATTTAAAATAAGTAACGATAGAAATAATATAAAATTGTCTTTAATTAATGTTTTCATATTTTTATTATGGTTCAAAAAATAGTTATTTATCATAAAATATAGTGGGGTGGAAGAAAAATGAAAGATTTACCAAGAGTATTTGCTAATAAAATAGATACTAATATTAATAATGATCAGGAGTTATTTTATGGTAGTGATAGATTTGTAAAAAAAGATGATGATATTAGTATTGTTAAAAAAATTAATAATATTTTTGCATCAAGTCATCATGTCTATAAAAGTCGAGTTAAAATTACTTTAAAAGATAAAGTAGTGGAGAAAGTTATTGTGGGTAAAACTAGTGCGGATTTAATAACTATGGATGGGGAAAGAATAAAAATTATTGATATTTTAGATATCGAAAGATTGTAGACTAGGCAAAATAAAAAATATTTGATATTATTTTAAGTAGTGGTAGGTATGAAAAATAATATTAAATATTTATTTTTATTTATTGGGTTAATTATGGTAATTGGGGGTTTATTACTCTTTAATTATTTAGAAGAACATCATCAAGATAATGTTGATCGAAAAGTAGAGTATCTATTTCCCGAACTTACATATGATAAAGTTTTAAATATGGGTAAAGAATTAATTCTTAATGGTGTAGAACTTTTAAATATTAATAACTATACTTATGAAAAAGATGAATCAGGAAATATTATGATTTATGCTATTAATGCTGCCAATGATTATAAAAAAATAACTAATTTTAATTTAATAAATAGTACTTTAAGTAAAAGTAATTTAACTAAATTTATGAATGCTTATAAAATTATTTATGAAGAAGGAGATTATTATATTGAAGATTATAAAAAAGAATATAATTTAGATTATATTGGTAGTAAAGTAACAATTAAAGATTATAATGCTCAAGAAGTTACTTTAAAATTAGATAATTATTATAATTCAAATATAAAATATGTTGGAATAATTAATGATGATCCTCTAGACTCAGAGATAAAAACTACTTATGTAACTTTAGTTTATGAAAATAAATCTTTAAGAATTAAAGATTATCAAGAAATATTAAAAATTATTATATAAAAAAAATATATTAAACGATTTCGTCAATATATTTTTTTAATTGTTTAGCATTATTATCAAAGATTATTTTTAATTGGTTATCTATTTCCACAATGCCTTTAGCCCCCAATTTTTGAATGGCTTCTTTTTGCACAATACTAACATCCCTTAAAATAACTTTAAAACGACTCATATTACACTCAGCATTTATAATATTATCTTTACCCCCTAAATAACCAATTAATTTATTTTCTTTAATCGCAAAATCTTTTTTTGTAATTTTTAACGCTACTGCCAAAATAATAATAATAATAACTGCAATAATTATATATTGAATAGTAGTATTCAAATCAATCACCCGATATAATTATACTATATAAATATATTTTTTTCTACAAAAAAACCATAACTAGTATGGTTTTCCTAAAATTGTTTTATTAACAAACACAATCAACATAAGTATCTGATAAGCATCTTATACTACATAAGCAACTGCAATCCATTGTAAAGAATGAGTTTGTAGCCATATATGGATATAGACTAGTTGTATCAGTATTTTCTGCAAGTACTCTAAATGTACAACAATTTCCTTCAATTTTTTCAACTCTAAAAACTGTTGAACAAGTTCCTCCTAAAGGTTGATCACTACAATTAGTAGTAACATCTTTACTAATAGGCATACTCCAAGGTGTTCCATTACCGGCACAAGTATAAAGCATTACTGGTCTAGTGTTACATACTAAACAATTACTGCCACCACCAAGCATAGGTCGGTCACAAGTATCTAAGCAGTTATCTGGACAAGCATTTTCTTGAAGCACTAAGATAATACTTAAAATTTCATTAATACAGTTTCCAGAACTATTTGAATTTGAATTATTATTCATCTTTTCACCCTTTCATGTATTCTCATTATTAATTTATGATTATTTTTTAAAATAGTGAGTAAACATTAAAATAAATTAATAACTTAAAAAATTAAGCATACCATTAATTAAGAGGTGTTATAAACGAAAAAGATTGGTTTATTATTAAGTTTTTTATTTTTGTTTCAGGTAAGTATTGTTAAAGCCGTCGATATTACGGAGTATAGTGAAAGTGCTATTTTAGTGGAAACTTCAACCGGTAAAGTCTTATATGAAAAAGATGCGGATACCAAAAGGGCTCCTGCTAGTATGACGAAAATAATGAGTATGATATTAATAATGGATGCCATTCATAATGGTAATTTATCTTTAAATGATAAAGTAGTTATTAGTGAGAATGCCAGTGGTATGGGAGGTAGTCAAGTCTATCTTAATACCGGTGAAACTTATAAAGTGGAAGAGTTATTAAAATCAATTGCGATTGCGAGTGCGAATGATGCCGTGGTGGCAATGGCTGAGAAAATTGGCGGTACCGAAGAAAAATTTGTCGAAATGATGAATAATAAATGTCAAGAATTAGGCTGTACTAATACAACTTTTAAAAATCCCCATGGTCTAGATACTGAAGGACATGTCAGTAGTGCTAGAGATATGGCTTTAATGGGTAGTTACTTAGTTTCTAATTACCCGGAAGTATTAAAATTTACATCTATTTATGAAGATTATTTACAAAGACCTGATGGATCAAATACTTGGCTTGTTAATACCAATAAATTAGTTCGGTTTTATCAAGATGTTGATGGACTTAAAACCGGATTTACGGAATCAGCTGGTTATTGTTTAACCTCAACTGCCAAAAAGAATAATATGCGTCTAGTAGGTGTTGTAATGGGTGTCGATACGCCGGATAATAGAACTAGTGATACCGTAAAAATGTTAAATTATGGTTTTAATACTTATAAATTATCAACCATCTATGAAAAAGATAAAATAATTGATCAAGTAAGAGTGGAAAAAGGTAAAAAGGAAAGTGTCGATATTATTTTAATGGATGATGCAACCGAACTTTTAAATATTAATGATAAACAAAAAGAATATACGATAAATATTTCGATAGATAAAATTGTAGCTCCGGTAAAATATGGTGATAAAGTAGGTACAGCGGAAGTTATTGATAATGAAGGCAATGTCGTAACTAAAATTGGGATTACCGTTAAAGAAGATGTGTTAAAAGCTAACCTTTGGGATTATTTTAAAAGAAATTTAGAAGTAATGCTCGGTGGTAAAAAAGTTTATTAAAAAATGTCAAAAGCGTGTCAATTACACGTTTTTTTAGTGTTTTAAAATTTATTTTCAAAAATTATGGTTTTATAATGAAGAAAAAGGAGTTCAACAATGCGGGAAGTTAGAAGAAAAAGAAGAAGAAAATATCGGAAAAGAGGAAAAATCTTAACTTTAATTTTATTAGTTACCATTCTAATCTTTTTTGGAACCTTATTTTATATTAATATTATTCCAATTATTTGGACGCTTTTACTTTTATTATTAACTTTAGGTCTTACTTTAGGATTATTAATTTTAAATTTATCTAAAAAGAGAATATTAAGAATTGTTGGTAATAGCATAACTATTATTTTAACTATAATTCTTATTTATGTTATGACTTACTTGTATAGTACCATTGGTTTTTTATTTAATGTAACGGATGGGGATTATGTTTTAAATAATTATCAAGTTGTAGTTTTAAAAAATAGTTCTTATAATGAATTAAATGATCTAGATAATAAAACTTTAGGTTATAGTGAAACTATCCAAAATAGTACCTTAAAAAAGATTAAAAAGAAATTAAAGAAAATAGATTTAGATTATCATAGCTATGAAAGTACCGATACTTTAACTAATGCTTTATTAAATAAAGAAGTTGAGGCCATAATTATGTTAGATAGTGAACTTAGTATACTCTCTGAAACTAATGAAGCTAATTATGAAAAATTAAAAGTAATTTATAGTATGGAACTTAAAAATGATATCTCTAGTCTTAAAGATATTGCCAATATTAATAAAGAACCATTTAATATTTATTTAAGTGGGATTGATACTTTTGGCAAAATTAATGCGACATCGAGAAGTGATGTAAATATTATTTTAACAGTTAATCCTAAAAAAGATAAAATTTTAATTACTTGGATTCCTAGAGATTACTATGTTAAAATAAATGAATCTAGTTATAAAGATAAACTGACGCATGCCGGTATTTATGGCATTAACTCAAGTATTTATGCCGTTTCAAAATTATTAGATATAAAGATAAATTATTATGTTAAAGTTAACTTTACATCAGTAACAGAAATTGTGGATTTACTTGGAGGTCTTACTTTCTATAATGATTATGCTTTTACAACTGTAGGTAATAAATACTATCCCGAAGGGGAAATTACTTTAAATGGTGCGGATACTTTGACTTATGTCAGGGAAAGAAAGAACTTAGAAGAAGGCGATGTGGGAAGAGGTAAACATCAAATAGTGGTTTTAAATGCTTTAATTAAGAAATTGACTAGTAAAGAGGTTATTAAAAATTATAATAATTTACTTAAGAGTATGGAAAATGGTTTCTTAACTAATATGCCTCATAATACCATGATTGGTTTTATTAAAAATGAAATTAGAAATCCCCATAACTTTAAAATAGAAAGTAATATTTTAACCGGCCATGATTCTTATGAATATACTTATTCTTATAAAAATACCAAGTTATATGTTATGTTACCAGATGAAGAGAAAGTAAATGAAGCTAAAGCAAAAATTCAAGAATGCTTAAAATAACGTCAAATAATGTCTAATTTACATTTTTTGAGAAAAAATAATTGTATTATATAAAAGAAATAAATTATAATAAAAATAAGGTAAGAGAGGTTAGATAATGAAGAAGTATTTTAAATATTTATTATTAATTATTTTATTGTTCCAAGTTAATTTAGTTAAAGCTAAACCAGCGAATGAAGCTTTTGATGATGATAATTTTTATAAGTGTGTAGTAGATGCTTATAATAAGGAACATCCAAATGATACAAAGCAATATACTGATAGCTTAAGTGATACAGAATTAGAAGGTATAAAAAAATTAACATGTACAAATAAGGGAGTAAAATCAGCTAATGGAGTTGAAAAATTAACGCAACTTACAGACTTAAATTTAGGAATAAATAAATCTCATATAACATATGGAGTAACTAATGAAAATAAAATAAGTTCAATAAATTTAGAAAATAATACATTATTAAAAAATCTGGATGTTACAGGAAATAGTCTAAAAGAATTAAATTTAGAAAAAAACGTTAATCTAGAATCACTACATGCTGGCTTAAATTCTTTTACTACTTTAAATTTGGAAAAAAATACTAAATTAGAAACACTTAATATTGGATGTGGTTCATCTGAAGGTTATGTGATGCCAAATGATTTTGATACTTTTCCACAATTTTTAATTTCTTGTAATACATTAACTAATATTGATTTAACAAATAATAAAGAGTTACAATTTTTGATAATTCAAGGAGGACAATTTGAAAATATTGATTTATCTCAAAATACAAAATTAAGTAGGTTAGTATTAGCAAATAATAGTAAAATAAAAAATGTGAATTTAGAACAAAATGTTGATTTGTATGAAGTAAGAATGTATAATTTAAATCTTAGTAATGTGAATTTGAATAATAATCAACATTTAAAAACGTTACAATTGGAAGAAAATAAAATTAATAATATAGACTTAAGTAAAAATACAGATTTAAAAGAATTATATTTGAGTTCTAATGAATTAAATTCTATTGAATTAACTAACAATTCCAAATTAGAAACAGTAGCAATTAATAGGAATAAACTAGATAAAATAGATGTAAAAGCAAATTCTTTATTAAAATATTTATATTTATCAAGTAATAACTTAAGTGAAATAGATGTAAGAGCAAATACTCAATTAACAACTTTGGACGTAAGTAATAATAATTTAAGTGAAATAGATGTAAGTAAGAATATTCAATTAACAAATTTGGATTTAAGAAATAATAATTTAAATGGAATAGATGTAAGTATGCTTACTCAATTAACATATTTGATTTTAAGTGATAATAATTTAAGTGGAATAGATGTAAAAGGTAACACTGAATTAACAAATTTATATTTAACTAACAATAACATAAGTGAAGTAGATATAACAAAAACAACTTTATTAAAGACATTAAAATTAGAAAACAATGAACTATTATCATTAAATGTTAATGGATTAAAAAATTTAGTAGTAACTGGTAGTGATTCATTAGTTAGTCATTTTTCTCCTCAAGCAAGAGAAATAACATTAAAAAAGAAAAATGGTTTATATACATTAAATTTAAAAGAATATGATAAAAAAATTGATATAAGTAAGGTAGATAAATTAAAATTACCAGAATATATGAAATATGATAGTAATACGGGATTAATAACTTTTAATAGTTTTAATAAAGAAGATAATAAAATAACATATTCTTATAAAACGGGTAAAGATTTAGATATGGAAGTAACTCTTACTTTACTAGATGGTGGAGAAGAAGTAGAACCACCAAAAGAAGAAGTGAAACCAAATACAACAGAAAATAAACCACAAGATGTGCCAGAAGATGCCGATAAACCATTAGATAAATCACCACAAACCGGAGGTTACTTAGTAGGTAGTTTAATTCTAGTTGGTTTAGTAACAGGATTATATTATAAATACTATTTAACAAGAAAAAATAAAATTAATAAAATTTAACCTATAAAGGATAAAACTTTATAGGTTTTATTATATGTCAAAATAATGTCTAATTTACAAAAACTTTATTAAAAACAATTGTATTGTGCAAAAGAAATAAATTATAATAAAAATAAGGTAAGAGAGGTTAGATAATGAAGAAGTATTTTAAATATTTATTATTAATTATTTTATTGTTCCAAGTTAATTTAGTTAAAGCTAAACCAGTTAATGAAGCTTTTGATGATGATTATTTTTACAAGTGTGTAGTAGATGCTTATAATAAGGAACATCCAGATAGTACAAAACAATATACTGATAATTTAAGTGATGCAGAATTAGAAAGTATTACTGAATTAGATTGTAGAAATTCTACAAAACCTGATGCTGAAAAAATAGCATCTACTAAGGGATTAGAAAAACTTACGCAATTAACAAATTTGAATTTAAATTGGAATAAATTAAGTACAATAGATGTAAGTAAAAATACTGAATTGATAACTTTGGAGTTATATGATAATAGTCTAAGTGAAATAGATTTAAAAGCAAATAGCAAATTAGAAGAATTGACTTTAATGGGTAATGAAGTAAATAAATTAGATGTAACCCAAAATACCCAATTAAAAATATTAAATTTAGGAGTTAATGAACTAAATGCCTTAGATGTAAGTAAAAACACTAAATTAGAATATTTGAATTTGAATGGTAATAATCTAAAAGAAATAGATGTAACAAAAAATACTGAATTAACATCTTTAGATGTCAGTGTTAATGACTTAAGTGAAATAGATGTAACTCAAAATACTCAATTAACAAATTTAAATTTGAATGGTAATAATTTAAGTACAATAGATGTTAGTAAGAATACTCAATTAACAAATTTAAATTTAGGAATTAATGAACTAAATGCCATAGATGTAAGTAAAAACACCAAATTAAAAACATTATATTTAAATTGGAATAAATTAAGGACAATAGATGTAAGTAAAAATACTGAATTAACATCTTTAAGTTTATATAATAATAATTTGAATACAATAGATGTAACAAAAAATACTGAATTAACATTTTTAAGCTTATATAATAATAATTTAAGTGAAATAGATGTAACTCAAAATACTCAATTAACATATTTAAGTTTATATAATAATAAATTAAGTACAATAGATTTAAGTAAAAATGTATTATTAACAACATTACGCATAGAACAAAACAATTTATTAGCGTTAAATCTTGGTGGATTAGAAAAATTAGATATTAGTAATAATGAAGCAGTTTCTCCCCAATCAAGAACAATAATTTTAGCAAAGAAAAATGGTGTATATACTTTAGATTTAAAAGAATATGATAAAAATATTGATATAAGTAAAGTAGAAAAATTACCCTTATTAAAAAACATGAAATATGATAGTAAGACTGGATTAATTACTTTTGATAGTTTAAAAGCTGAGGGAAATAAAATAAAATATTCTTATAAAATTAATAACGATTTAGATATGGATGTAACTCTTACATTAATAGTTGGTGGAGAAGAAACAGAAATGCCAAAAGATGACGTAAATCATAATACACCAGAATCTAAACCAGAAAATAAACCTCAAGAAGTACCAGAAGATGCCGATAAGCCATTACCTGAATCTCCACAAACCGGAGGCTACTTAGTAGGTAGTTTAGTCTTAATTGGTTTAGTAGTAAGCCTATATTATAAATATTATTTAAGTAGAAAAAATAAAATTATAAAATTTAAATGATAAATTAAAAAAGATAAGAGAGGTTAAAATGAGAAGATATATAAAATATTTATTATTAATAATATTATTATTACAAGTTAAATTAGTTAAGGCTAAACCAGCAAATGAAGCTTTTGATGATGATAATTTTTATAATTGTGTAGTGGATACTTATAATAAGAATAATTCAGAAAGTAAAAAGAACTATTCGGATAGTTTAAGTGATGAGGAATTGCAAAAAATTGAACAATTATCTTGTATAGATAAAAAGATAACATCTGCTAAAGGAGTAGAAAAATTAATTAATTTGACATATTTAAATTTAAGCGATGGTAATGCGATGCCGTTTGATAGCTCAAAAGAAGACAACAATATAAGCTCTATTGACTTATCTCAAAACACATTATTAACATCATTAGATTTATCTGGCAATAATTTAAAAGAATTAAACTTGGAGAATAATGTGAAATTACTAGAATTATCTGCAGGTAGAAATCCTTTTACTTCTTTAGACTTAAGTAAAAATGTTGAACTTAGAACTTTACAATTAAATTGTAGTACATTAAATGGTGGCTATTATGCAAATGGAGCTTGGGACATATATTTTGGCTGTACAAGTCTAACATCTATTGATCTTACAAATAACAAAAAACTACATACATTAATGATTGAGGGTGGCCGTTTTAAAGAATTAGATTTAAGTCAAAATAATAAGCTATCAGAACTTGTATTAAACAATAATGATAATGTTAAGCAGTTAAATTTAAATAATAATATTAATTTAAAACAATTACGGATTAATAATTATGGTATAGATAAAATCGATGTAAGCAATAATAAATTATTAACTTTATTGCAATTATCAGATGAAAAAATTAGTGAAATTGATGTAAAAGACAATACTGAATTAACAAAATTATATTTAGATAACAATAATATAAGTAAAATAGATATAAATAATAATACAAAATTGGAAGAATTATGGGTATATAAAAATAAAATAAGTAATATAGATACAAGTAAGAATACTTTATTAACATGGTTAAACTTGGCTTATAATAAATTAAATACCCTAGATGTAAGTAATAATGTATTATTAACAATATTGGATTTAAGCAATAATAATTTGAATACAATAGATTTAAGTAAAAATACAGAATTAAAAGAATTGTGGTTAAATAATAATAATTTAATAGAAATAGATTTAGCAAAAAATTCTCAATTAAAAGAACTACATTTAAATGATAATAATTTAAGTGAAGTTGATGTTAGTGCAAATTCGCAATTAACAACATTATATTTAAGTGATAACAGTTTAAGTGCAATAGATGTTAGTAAAAATGTATTATTGAAAACATTAAAAATAGAAAATAATTTTTTAATGTCATTTAATGCTAAAGAATTAAATAATTTGCTTGTAACTGGTAGTGGTTCATCAGTTAGTAAATTTTCTCCTCAATCAAGAGCAATAATAGTAAAAAATAAAAATGGTTTATATACATTAAATTTAAAAGAATATGATAAAAATATAGATATGAGTAAGATAGATAAATTGACATTACCAGAATATATGAAATATGATAATAATACAGGATTAATTACTTTTGATAGTTTAAATAAAGAAGATATAATATCATATACCTATAAAACGGGTAAAGATCTAGATATGGAAGTAACAATTACTTTATTAGATGGTGGAGAAAAAGTAGAACCACCAAAAGAAGAAGTTAAACCTCAAGAAGTACCTAAAGATGTCGATAAACCATTACCTGAATCTCCTCAAACGGGAGGCTACTTAGTAGGTAGTTTAGTTTTAGTTGGTTTAGTAATTGGTTTATATTATAAATACTATTTAGCAAGAAAAAATAAAATTAATAAAATTTAAGATGTTAAGATTTTTTTAAAATGTCCCATTTTGCATTTGCTGAAGCAAATGAGATAATAAGAAACAAAGGCAAGCTTT
>CANPYA010000022.1 GCA_947587565.1 uncultured Bacilli bacterium
TAAAAGTCTTTCTTCATCACCATTATTATTCATTATATCTTCATAAATATCAAAATAGTAAGATGGATAAAGAAGTCTTGCATATAACATATGATAACTATAAGGAGTTAATTTTTTAATTTTTAAATAAGTAATTAAATCTAATAAACTATCTTCCCCATTAAAAAATTCAATTTTTAAATAACCTGCCACATCCCGTACTTCTAAATCAAAAATAAAACTTAGGGGATTTAAATAATTAAGATTAGTGTTGGGATAAAATATTCTTCTATGGGACAAGGTAATATGGTCATATTCTGATAAACCAATAACCTTATTAATTTTATTGACATAACTAATGGCATTTTCGGCAAGACCGATATAATAACTAAAAGAATCTAAAACTATTTTTTTATCTTTACCTAATTCTTTAATTTGATATTCAAAATAATCAATTTTACTACTCCAAAGTTCACCCCAGTTGTTACGATATAATTTACTATTTGTACTATTTAATTTTAATTTACTTAAATATTCACATAATGTTATAAAATTAATTTGTTCATCTTTATTACAATTAAGTTTTAATAAAAGATAATAATTATCACCAACTTTAGTTAAGATTTGCCCATAACGATTAAAAACAAATTCATGAACCCTTATACCTTTAAATTTGAGTTCATTACTTATCGTTATTAAATCCTTAAGTTCCTCTTCAGTGCGATTGAAAAAGACAAAATAAAAAGTGTCACCATAATAGGTAAAGGTCGCATAATTATTCTTTTCTTCAATATCTGGAATATCAAAATTATAATTATAATTAATTATCTCTTTCATATCTAATAAATTGTATGAAAAAAACTGATGTTTAAATCAGTTTTATTTGTGATTTTCTAATTCTTTTTCAAATTTTTGAACTAAAGCATCAAACATATTTTCACACGCTTGCATGAAGGCTTCTTTTTGTTCTTGGAAAACATTTTCATTTGCTGCTTCTGGATTTGCAACTTCCACATTTGTGACTTCTGGAGCTGGAGTACTTACTTCTTCCGGTGTTGGTGTTACTGGTGTAATTGGAATTTCTGCAACAGTTGGGATTTCTACTGGAGTTTCAACTTGCGGAGTAACTTCTGGAGTTGCTATTGGGTTTACTTCAGGTATTGGAATTTCTGTAACTGGAGCACTTGCTTCAACTGTTGGAGCAGGAGCTTCAGGATTAACGTCTGACGTCACTGGAGTCTCTGGCGTTGTTACTTCTGGAGTTGGAGTAACTGGAGTTACTTCTTTATTTTCAATAACTGGTATTTCCACATTTGGCATACTAGGTGCAGCAGCACTTGGAGTTTCATCTGCTGGTGCATTATTTAAATTATTAAAGTTTAAATCTAAAATTCCGGTTGTATCACTAACTTTATCTTCAGGATTGTTACTAACAGGAGTATCATTTTGAGGTGCAACTGGTTCAACAGGGATATCAGCAACAGCTGGTGTAACTTGTGGCGTAACATTTTCTACTGGAGTACTTGCCTCTACTGTTGGAGTAGGAACTTCAGGAGTAGTTTGTACTTCAGGATTAACTTCTGATGTTACTGGAGTTACAGGTGTCTCTGGGACTACTGGTGTAGGTTCGGGAGTACTTGCTTGAGCAGGCTCACTACCTTCAACTTTATAAGCATTCTTTAAAGCATCAAAAGAAGGTACTGGTAAAGTTAATTGGGTATAATAAACATCATCAGCACTTAATTCATTAGCTAAAGTTATAAATTCTATTTGCCCACCCGCAATAATATTTTTTAAATATTCTTTAACTGTTTGCCATTCATTTTGATCTAAAATTTTAGTTAATTTATTATTTTCATATTTACAAACTAAAATAATCGGTAATCCCATGGAACCGTTCATTTCTTCATCCAAAACTACATATTCTTTATCACTGGCTTTAAAAGCACATATAAGTGGTTTTTCAACTATAGCACCACCAGTTAGGTTTAATTTTAATTTTCCCATACATCAATCCCTCTATTCTTTAACATTATATCAAAACAATTTACTTATTTCAACTTCAACTTAATCATTCTTCAATTTTTTAAGGATAAAATGCTTACAACCATAAGCACAATTATTTTTTAAATAATCTTCGACATTTTTTATATTGTTATGACTTTTACAAAGCTTATTATTACTTTCATAAAATCCTTTAAGTCTTACTTTCCCATAAGCCCAATCCCCAACAATATAATCAAAGTTATCATAGTAATCCGTAACAATCTCATCAAAGTTAATTTCTTTAACTGTTTCGCCATAATCTTTTACTACTTCATAACTTTTATCCTTTATTTTAATATTCATAAAACCTCCCTAAAATACTAATGTTCCAAATATTACAACTACCATTATTGTTGTTACTATTACACTCATAATTAATAAAATATCAACATAACCATTACCAGTTGTTATTGGATTATTTTGCATTTTTAATTCTTTAATTTTTTCTTCTAGTAAATAATCTTTATTAATCGCATTTTCATTAATATCAAATGATTCATAAATTTCCTTATTAAGTTTATCTACTTCATCACTATTCATTTTACTAATGTCCGCCACAGAATAATTAAACATTTTATAAATATCAAACCCTAAAATATTCTTCTCTTCTTTAACTTCTTCTGTTTTGGTCTTCGCCTTTAAGCTTTCTTTATAATATTCGGCAATCTCATAAATATTTTCGGCATTTAAGAAGTTATAAGAAAGTCTTAAAGCATTATTAGTTCCTGGTGTATATAACAAATTGAAAAATTCTTTGCTTTCATTTGGGGTTAAACCAAAATTAACTCTTTTTAAGGTAAATAAATCAATTAAACTTTTTTGGACTTCAATAAAATAGATATTAACCTCCCTTTTAACTGATCTCGTATTTCTTTCTTCAATTTGATAAAAACCATCTAAAAGTCTTTTGAAACTATCGATATCTTCTTTTTTAGCGCCATATTTCATCAAATTACTATCTAAGGCTTCTTCACTTTTGATTTGATATGGATTTATGATATCTAACTCACCATAAATACTTATAAGCATTCTTACTACTACTACTAAAAATGAATTAAATAATTTGCCTTCTTCTTTATCTTTACTTAGTAAATAATCTTGGATAGCTTTATCAAAGGCTTCATTAACAAAATATGTCTTCATCTAGTATCACCTAGAATAAGTATAACACAAACTTCACTTTTTTAAAATATAAAGTTAATTTAAAATTGCACTGCCATTTTCATAGATACCGCCATAAACATCGGGAACTCTTCCGTTAATAACTAGAGAAGCCACTAAAATATCGTAATGGAATTTATCTTGACTCTTTTTTATCGGCGTAATAATTAATTTTTGCATTTCGACTGTAATATATATTTCTAATAAAGCATTATTTAAGCCATAATTAGTAACTTTAGTTTTAACATTCGTAAGTAAGGTTTCATTAAAACTAATTAAAACGGGTATTCTGGGTCCTAAATTATTTAAAAATATATTTTTACTACTGATAAATAAAGGTACTTCCATAATCATACCATAGGGGCTAGTTTTTAAATACCGATCATCATAATGCACATTTACCTTACCCTTCTGAAAATCTAATAAACCTTGTTTTAAAATTTTAGAGATTAAAGTTAGGATAGTATAAGTTTTTTCTAAATCATAATTAACCGTTAAAATTTCACCTTCACTATTTCTCGTAATTTCTAATATATCATTGATATTCTTTTTGTTAATAACGGCATTAGTAATTAGTTCATTAAAAAAGTCATAAACTACTTCATCTATTTCTTCACTCACTAATATCTCGGCTTTTTCACTTATCTTTTTACCATAAACATTAAACATAATAATGGCATTTATTAACACTAAAAAAAGAACAATCAATACTTGTCTTAATTTATTACTTGTATTTTTAGTTCTTTTTAATTTTCTGGGATAACTTCGAAATCTTTTCATATTAAATTTTATGAAAAGAAAACATTTTTAATTATTAAACCTATACCTACGATAAAGATAATCACGATTAAAGCAATAACTACTTTTAATAATACATTATTTGATTCAATACTCTTTTGAAAGTCTTCTATATCTTGAATATCTTCAAAATCTTTATCTTTTATGGCATTAGATGAAGTATAGAAAGAATTAATCATTTGGGTATCAGTAAGATCTTTTTTTTCTTCTTTCTTAACTTCTTCACTTATTTTATTTTGTTCTAAAGTTTCACTTAAAGAATCATCCATATCTTCTTTTAAACCCTCTAAAACTTCGGTATCCCCACTACCTTTAAGTTCACTTAAAATGTCTAAAGAAGTATTTTCTTTATTTTTGGATTCATTTAAAGCAATCGTATTAATTAAACTTTTTAAATTTTCTTCTTCACTTTCTTCTGGCTCTTCCTTTTTCTCTAAATTCAAATTTTTTAAAATATCAAATTGAGTATCACGTAATTTTTTTAATCTTTCTTCTTCATAATTTTCTTGTTTTTCTTCTTTCGCTTTCTCTAAAATAACATTGATATCATATTCTTTGGTTGTTTCTTTTTCTAAAGGAACTTCTTCTTCCTCTTCAATCCGAATACTTCTTCTTTTTGGTACTTCTTTATATTTGGTATCTAAAATTTGCTTTATTTTTTCGACATCTATTTCAGGTTTATTATCTCCTAAAATGGTCGTATTACTTTTAACCTCATAACTATCTAATTCACTTTTACTAATTTCCTTGTATAATTCTTCATTTTTCCCAAAGCGCGTATTTTCTAATTCTTTGTCTTCATAATATCTATTCATTCGTGAATTCATATAGATACACCTCTAGCATAATCATAACATAAATAAAAGTTTTTTTAAATCTAAAATATTACAAAATCGGACATTTTTCGTAAATTGTCAAAATAAATGTCAAGTTTATGAATATAAATTGCTTTTAGCAAAATATTCTTTTATAATTAAGAAGGAGGAAAATATGGAAAAATTATTTGTTAACAAAGAAGCCTGTATTGGTTGTGGAGCTTGTGTAGCGATTGATAGTGAACATTTTGATTTTGGTGATGATAATCTATCAGAAGTAATAAGCCAAGAAAATATTGAAAGTGAAAATGCTAAAAATGCGATGGCTAGTTGTCCAACGGGCGCAATTAGTTTAGTCGAAGACACAACTGAAAAGGAACATGATTGTGAAAATTGTGATGGCGAACATTGTTGTCATAAAGATGAAGGTTTAGAAGCAGCATAATAAATGCTGTTTTTTTAGCAATATGATATAATATTCTAAAGAGGTTTTTGTTATGAAAAAAGTTTTAGTTTTATTTTCTGGCGGTAAAGATTCATTATTAAGCACGATATTATTAATTGAACAAGGTTATGAAGTTTATTTAGTCCATTATGATAATTCTTGTAGTATCGGTACCCAAAATATTAAAGCCGGTTATGAAAGATTAGTTAAAAAATATGGTAAAGATAAAGTTAAATATTATGGAATTAAAAAAACTGATGCTTTTTTTAGGACCTTTATTAAAGAAATATATAATTTAAAACCTAGGGAAATTTTACAAAAATATGGTGAAATTAGTATTTCAGAATTTAATTGTCTTGCTTGTCGGTTAGCAATGTATGTTACTTCTATTATTATTTGCATCCAAGAAAAGATATATTATGTTGCAGATGGAGCACGAAAGAATCAATTATTTGTTATTGAACAAGAAGAATTATTAAAACTATTTACGGAATTATTTCAACAATTTAATATTAAATTATTAACACCTGTTTTAGAATATACTGATGATTATGAATTAAAAAATGAATTTATTCTTAGAGGTATTGTTCCTAAAGTTAATGAAGCCCAATGTTTACTTGGCCAACCTAAAGCAAATCCTAATGTTGATAAAGAATCTTTAAATGGTGCCATAAATATTTATAATAAAGTTTTAAAAGAAAAGGCATTAATGTTAATTCAAAAATATCAAGATATTACTATAGGAGATAATTATTTATGATGGATAATCGAAGTAAATATTTTGTCTTTGTTCCTTTTTGCTTACTTGCTCAAGCTTATCAAGCTAAAGGCATTGTTAGATATGAATGGAAAAGTTCTATTAAGCCTTTTGTGGAATTATTAATTAAAAATGATATCAATATTATCCAAATACCTTGTATTGAAAGTACTTATTTAGGCCTTAATAGAGAACCAATGGGACTAAGTAAATATAATACTGTAGAATTTAATCAACATTGTGATAAATTAAGTAATCAAATTGCTGAAGAAATTGAAAATTTATCTAATAATAATTATAAAGTTTTAGCCATTTTAGGAATAGAACAATCACCATCTTGTTGTGTTAATTATATTTATACTAATAAAGGAATGGAAAAAAGAAGTGGCTTATTTATGGAAAAATTGCAAGTTAAAATAAAAGACAAAAACATTCCTTTTATTGGTATAAATCGCAAATATATTAATAAATCTTTAAAAGAATTAGAAAAAATAATTAATGACGTTAAAAATCATTAATTTTTTATTTTAAATTATATAATGATGCCACTTCACTTTTAGATAGTTGCCGATATTCGCCACTTTTAAGATTGTCTAAACTTAAAAAGGCATATGCTACCCGAGTTAATTTTTTTACATCATAACCTAAAGTCATAAATAAATTTCTAACTATATGATTTCTTCCTTCATGAATTGTTACTTCCACTAGAGAGGTATTTTTTTGCTTATCAATTTTACGCACTTTAAAATGATCAATTGTTAATTTGACATTGTCTATCATGACACCTTTGCGTAATTTTTTAAAATCTTCTTCATTTAATATCCCATCAATTTTAGCTAAATAAGTTTTCTTTATTTTGTGTTTTGGATGCATTAAAATATTGGCTAGTTCCCCATCATTAGTTAAAATAATTAAACCCGTCGTATCATAATCTAGGCGGCCGACCGGATAAAGGCGTGAATTACTTGGTATTAAATCAACAACACATTTTCTTCCTTTATCATCTTTAACACTACAAATAACCTCTCGTGGTTTATTTAAAAGATAATATTCTAAAGTTGGTTTTAAATTTAAAACATTATCATTAATTCTTATAATATCTTTATCACTTACTTTAAAACCTAAAGTATTAACAATTTCTCCGTTAACTTCTACACTACCCTGTAAAATTAATTCTTCCGCTTTTCTTCTTGATGTATAGCCACTATTTGCAATAACTTTTTGTAATCTATCCATTATTATCACCAACTAAAGATAGTATAACAAAAAAGTATTTAAAAGAAAAGATTAGTTAAGACAACAGCCATAATGATACCGACTAAATCAGCAAATAAACCACCCCATAAAGCATGTCTAATTTTAGTAATTTTAACGGAACCAAAATAAAGGGCAATAACATAAATGGTGGTATCGGTACATCCTTGTAAAATGGAAGCAAGACGCCCAATAAAAGAATCGGGACCAAAACTTTTAAAAATGTCATTCATTATGGCAAGGGATGCGGTGCCGGATATAGGTCTTAAAATAGCCATTGGAATTATTTCTAAAGGCATACTAACTTTACCAATCATTGGTGTTAATAATTTAATAATAAAACCTAAAACATTGCTATCTAAAAAAATATTGATAGCAAAAATCATGGCAATAACAGCGGGAAAAATACTAAAAGTAGTCATTAATCCTTCTTTAGCCCCTTCTAAAAAAGTATCATAGACATTAATTTTTTTCTTAACCCCATAAAAAACAATGATAATAATAAATATAGGGAGAATTATCTTTGAAATTATTTCCATTTATTATTTCTCCTTCGAATAAAGTAATCAAGAGTTAAACCCGCAATAGAAGAACAAGTGGTAGCAATAATGGCGGGCAAGATTATTTCACTAGGAGATGCTGATTTATAAGCGACTCTTAAAGCTAAAATAGTGGTGGGTATTAAAGTAACTCCTGCCGTATTCAAAATTAAAAAAGTTATCATGGGGGTTGAAGCCGTATCTTTTTCGGGATTTATTTTTTGTAACTCTTCCATCGCTTTTAAACCCGCCGGTGTGGCCGCACTTCCAAGTCCTAACATATTCGCTGCAATATTGGATGAAATATAACCTAGAGCTTTACTATCTTTAGGTACTGTTGGAAATATTTTACAAAGAATCGGATTTAAAAATTTAGCAAATTTATTAAGTAAACCACTTTCTTCCGCTATCTTTAAAATACCCGTCCATAAAACAATAATCGGTAGTAAATTCAAAATTAATTCTAATGCTTCATTAGCATTAGTTAAAATACTTTCATTAATAACACTAATATTTCCACTTAAAAGAGCATAAATGATTCCGATTCCAATTAAAAAGGCCCAAATATACCCCACCATTTAGAACAACCACCTTTTAAATTTTTGCCACCAGGAGATTTTTTCTTGTCCTTTTTCAATTACTTTAACATAAATCGGCTCTTTATGATAAATTGTATCATTTATTTTAACTTCCACATAACCCACAATATCATCAGTAACAAAACTTTCTAATTTCATTAAATTAATATTTAAATTGACTTTTTTAATCTCTTCTTTTTTTAAAGTTAAACTATAATCATTTTTAACATATAATTCATTATTCTTATAATATTTATCTTCATCTATTTTAAATTTTTTATGATTAATTACTTGATAACTTTTATAATTTTTAAAAATATCCTGATAAATCGTCCTGTGATCTTGCCAATCATTAGGGTCATTTAAAGTAACTACGACTAAATTAATATTGTCTTTACTGCCGGTTGTTACCAAAGTTCTTCTTGCTAGTTTGGTAAATCCCGTTTTTCCACCCGTTACATATTTTTCACTTAACAATTTATTTTTATTATGCCAAACATAAGTCTTATAATTGGTTTTAACCGTACGTTCTTTAGTTCCAAATATTTCCCGAAATGTACTATTAGTCATCGCATATTTGGTAAGTTTAGCCATATCTAAAACAGTTGATTTATTAGCACTCCCATCATCTTCTTCTAACCCATGCGGATTATAAAATTTCGTATGGGTCATTTTTAAATTATTTGCGTATTCATTCATTAAATAAACAAATTCTTCTTTACTTCCCGAAATAGTTTCGGCGATCATTAAAGCAGCATCATTCCCACTGCGAAGCATTAACCCATATATTAAATCTCTTAAAGTAATTTCTTCGCCTACTTCAATATAGATGGCACTTCCATAAGCTTTATAAATTATATCTGATACTTTCACTACTTCATCTAAATTACCATTTTCAATCGCAATAATCGCGGTCATTATCTTGGTAGTACTCGCAATAAGTCTTTCTTCATCTAAATTATAACCATATAAAACTCGACCGGTATCTAAATCCATCGCAATAGCACTACTAGCACTAATACTAAAAACTTTCATTGGTATAAAAAGTACTGCTATAAATATGATAATTCTTTTCATAATCCACCTAAAAAATTATATGTTTAAGATAGAAAAAAATGTTATGAGCCTTTTTATTAATAAGTTCTACCAAAAGTAGAGCATTCTTTTTTAAAAAATCAGTATTTTTATTGTATAATGAATTTGTAAGGAGAGTTTATGGAAAATATTGATTTTGGTAATTATTTATATCAACTTAGAAAAGAAAATAATTTAACCCAAAGATTTGTGGCTTATCAACTTAATGTTAGTGATAAAGCAGTTAGTAAATGGGAGATGGGAAAATCTAAACCTGATTTAGATAAATTAAAATCACTATCTGTTTTATATAATGTTTCTTTAAATGAATTATTAGAAAAAGAGTTAACTAAAAAAGAAGTTAAAATTAGTAAAATTGTTTTAACTGGTGGTCCCTGTGCAGGTAAAACTACTGCACTAACCTGGATTAATAATTATTTTTCAAAAAGAGGATATTCTGTATTATTTGTTCCAGAAACCGCAACAGAATTAATTTCTAATGGAGTTGCACCTTGGACTTGTGAAACAAATTATGATTATCAAACTTTTCAAATTATGTTACAAAAGGCTAAAGAACAAATTTTTGATGAAGCTGCTAAAAAGTTAAAAAATGATAAAATTCTTATTGTTTGTGATCGTGGAATTTTAGATAATAAAGCTTATATGAAGGATGTGGAGTTCAAAAAAATATTAAGGGAACTGGGAACAAATGAAATCCAAGAAAGAGATTCTTATGACGCTATATTTCATCTTGTTAGTGCTGCCAAAGGAAAAGAAGAAGTCTATACTTTAGCTAATAATTCTGCTAGAACAGAAACTGCCACCGAAGCAAGACAATTAGATGACAAAATTATTGCGGCCTGGACAGGACATCCGCATTTAAGAATTATCGATAACAGTACTGAATTTGAAGAAAAATTAGAAAGATTATTAAAAGAAATCGCTTCTTTTCTAGGAGAACCAGAACCATTGGAAATTGAAAGAAAATTTTTAATCTATTATCCTAATCTAAAAGAATTAGAAAATATGCCTAATTGTACTAAAGTTGACATTACCCAAACTTATTTAAAAAGTACAGATGATACAGAAAGAAGAATTCGAGCAAGAGGTATTGATGGCAACTATTTATATTATTTAACGGAGAAAAGAAAAATTTCCAATCTAAAAAGAATTGAAACCGAACGAAAACTTACCCAAGACGAATATTTAAAATTACTTATGGAAGCTGATAATAAATTACACACTATTCGTAAAACTAGATATTGCTTATCTGAAAATAATCAATATTTTGAAATCGATATATATCCCGAATGGCAAAATCAAGCAATAATGGAAATTGAATTAAATAGTGAAGATGAAAACATAAAAGTTCCTGAGTTTATAAAAATATTTAAAGAAGTAACCGAGGATAATAACTATAAGAATTATGAAATGGCTAAAGAAATGCCAAAAGAATTAATTAGAAAAAGAATTAAATAAATATGTAAAGAAATGAATTAATAAAACTAAGAAAATTAGTCAAAAATGAAAGAAAGTTATAAAATGTATTTAGAAGAAAAAACTAAAAATTCAAAAATTAAAATTATGATGTTTAATACAAATTATTTAGAATGGCTTAATCAAAATATTGAAAAATTATATTTATTATATGAAAGGATTTATTAATATGTATCAAACGATGTATAAATTAAATGAAACAAAAGATAAAGTTATAACTTATGTAGTGCAACCATATGGTATGCGTGGCTTAGAAAAATTGGCTATAAATTCTATAAAAAAATGTCCTAAATTATATACTGAAATAATACGAAGAACAACTTATTCTTCATCTTTTTCTACGAAAAGTTGGTCTGATAAAATTGAATTTTTAAATGACAAAGTATTTTTTAACGAATATAGTAATAAAACATATGTAGGTCAAGATTTTGATCAAGTTAGTGGTAACTATGCTGGTAATGGCTGTGATCATTTTTATGAACAACGTTATTATTATGAATATAATTGCTATCAATTGGAAAAACATTTTGAAGCTTTATTAAATATTTGCAATTTTGCAGATGAAATTCATAATTATGGGCTATCTTATAAAAATTTATTGAAATGTATGGAATATGCAAGGATAGCTTTAACTTTTACAGATGAAGAAATTGCTAATTTAGGATTAAATTATTTTGATTATTTTTGTAAATGCTGTGCTTTAGTATTTAATGTTTATCAATTTGAAATTGATAATTTTGAAAATTTGGAAGATTTATTTAATATATTCATAAAAAGTCGATATTACTGGTTAACAAAAGATGAAATTATAGCCCAAGAATTAAAATATTATAATTTAGAAAAACAATGGTTTGAAAAATATATAAAAGAAAGAAAAATAACAAATATCGAAGAATATTTAAAGAGTATAGAAAATGATAATTGGTATCGTTATTCCTTTTTTAAATCTTTTTTACTTACTAATCATTGGCTAAGTATTCTTGGTGATGAACAAAAAGATAAAGTTGAAATTATAAGAAAAAGGGCAATAATACTTAATAAAAAATAAACTCTTTAGTTGAATAAAGCATGAAAATCCTTCTAGCTCACTATCTGCTTTAATTTTATCAGGATTTCTTAATTCAAGTAATATTTTATTATATTTTAAAATCTCTTCTTTCTATAAGAAATAGAGCATAAAAACTGAATCACTAAAAGGACATAGGACATAAAATATGTAAGATTTGGAATAATTAACAATGGTTGTATAAAATTATTTATAAAAATTAAAAAGAGTTGATAAGTCATAAGTTATCAACATTAAAATATTCTACCTGAATTTTTTCTAAATTTTTCCTCTTGTAAATATTTGCTAACTAGGGTATACTTACTATAGGAAGCACGAACTCGTGCTACCAGTGCGGCAGCACTATGCTATTATAAATGGCACGGTGCTTTTTTCAATTAAGACACAAATAATGTATATTAAAAGAAAAATTATTAATAACAAAAACTTATTTAGAGTCTTTGCGTTCATAAGCGTCACCACCCTTCAGATCTGGCCAAAACCCCCTGAAAAAATGATTTAGCAACACCCATTCGTACTTCCTAAATCTTATTTTGACATAATATTATTTTAATTGCAATACATTCGACACCACAAGTCAAATTTCGACAAAAATGTTGATAAACATTAACTTATCAACATTTTTTATTCATATACAATACCTTGTTTATATTTCTCAATACACTTTTGACTAGGCTTATAAAGATTAGTAGGTAAATCATCTAAATCAAACCAACGCCATTCTAAAATCGTTTCCGGTTCCATAGTTTTAACTTCCCCGGTATAATTATTTACAATAAAGCCAACTGTAACATAATGGGCTGTTTCTGTCATATCATCAGATATACATAACAATTTTAAATCAGTAGCTTTTAAACTAGTTTCCTCTTCTAATTCTCTTTTAGCAGCATCTACTAATTTTTCCATAAATTCTACTTTCCCACCCGGCATTGTCCAAGTTCCTTGACCTTGAAGTTCACTACTAGCTTTAACTTTATCAGGATTTCTTAAACCCAATAATATTTTATTATCTTTTAATACCATTACTCCAACACCTATTCCTGGTTTCATATGATCACTTCTTTCTATAAATATTATACCACAAAAAAATACTGATTAATTGATTTCAGTATTTTTTAATTTATGCCGTTTTTTTAGATTTTTTAGTTGTTTTAGTGGTTTTCTTTGATGCTTCAGTTTCATCTTCTAATTTACTAGCGGTACTTTTTAATATTTCCGCAGTTTTGCTTTTAACTTCTTTAGCAGTTTTCTCAACAATTGGCGTTCCTTTTTCTACTGCTAAATCCACAAGTTCTTGAGCCTTAATTTTAACTTCTCTAGATTTATCAACGATTAATTGTTTAGCAGTTTCCTTATCTAAATCTTTAATCATATTTTCTAGTTCTCTAGTTTTAACAACAATCGCATTTTTAACTTCTTCAACATCAATTTCTTTCGCTTTTTCTACTAATTCATCAAAAGCCTTCGCTAAATCTTTTCTTGTTTCTTTCCCACTTTTTGGTGCAAATAACAAACCTAGACCAACTCCTAAACCAGCTCCTAGTAAAAAATTACCCTTCTTACTCATCTAAATCACTCTCGCTTTCCTTATCTTTAT
>CANPYA010000023.1 GCA_947587565.1 uncultured Bacilli bacterium
TCACTATGCGTTATATTATCTGCAGTTGATTCTTTATTTATAGCTTTACAACCAGGATAACCAGATATGTATGATGAACCTCCACCTCCACCAGTCCAAGAATCTCCAGGATGATTACCATGACCACCACCATAGTAACCTCCTCCACCTCCTGATGAGGCATAAAGTACATAGGAATATCTTGCATCTTGGGAAAAACCACCTTGACCAAATTTACCAGTCATACTATCTGTTTTTTCCGGATCTATAAGAAGTTTGAATGCTGTTCCTGGTTCACCACCACTTGTTTGACTTGCTCCATGGCCACTATAATCAAAATTAGAATTATAAGACCATTTAGCATCAATACCATTTAAGGTACCACCATCACCTCGTTGATTATTAACATCATCAACAATTTTTTTAGAATCTAAATTTGCGCCTCCACCTCCACCTGCTGCGACCATTATCCGAGATTTTAAGCCTTCAAAATTATTCCATTCCCCTTTTTCAAGTCTTACATCTGTGGCTCCTCCTCCAGTAGATTCTCCAGATCCGCCACCATTAAAAATTATCTTGGCATAATCATAGTCATTAAAATTTTCTCCTACATAAACATATAATTTATCATCTTTTGAAAGTTCAATACTTCCTTTAGTATAAGCACCTCGACCAGCACTATTTGGAATCGTTGAATATCTTCCGTTATCAAAATCTCCTCCACTAGCACCCCATAATTCTATTTGATAGGTACCATCTTCAGGAACACTAAAAGTTTGATAATCTCCTGTATAGCCAAATCCATATACCTTATTATTGTCACTATCTTTAGTAATAATTTTAAAAGGCTCTTTTATAGTTCCCTCGCCAAATAATTCTATTTCATTTGATAAGTAAAAGACTGGTCTAATTGAACTAGCACAATCAAAAACTACTCCACCAATAAAGCCTTTACCTTGGGTTCCTCTTATATATCTTGCACAATATTGACACGTTTCACCATCTTTTAATCGACAGCCATGTCTTGTCATTAATAATTCATGAGTACTAGAAGCAGGTGTGCTATCATTATTTAACCAATATATCCATGAACTAGCTAATTTAGTATCATCTTTAGTAATTTCTGCACTAGCGAATACATAGTCATTCATATACATAAGTCCTATTGGAGCATCAATTATATCTTTTTCTTTATTCCATTTATAAGGTTGCATAACGTATTGATTATTAGCATCTTTTACCATGTGATTAACATTTTTTGCTCCTGTTTCTACTAAGTAAAGTAATTCTGCATCATATATTTCTGGAACTGCACCTTCATAACCTGTATCACCATATATCCATTTATGTTCTTGAATAATTGACTTTAAATTATCGCTTAAAGTATTATAAAATGAATCAGGATTGTCATTTAAATTATGATATAAATCACTATCTGGCCACTTAATATCTACTTTAATGTCATTATGCCATTTCAATGGTTCAGATAATGTTGTCTTTTTAATAACTTTTAATTCACCTTCTGGTGTTAACCCAATAATACGATATAAGTCATCACCATCTTCTGAACAGTCATTACCTAAACAAATATAATTTTCCACATCTTTCGTAATATTACCATTTTCATCTTTTTCTAATACACCTTGATATCTATACATTCCACCTTGTAGATTCTCACTTAAATGTTTTTCAGAATCTTTACTTCTTAAATAATTCATTATGTTTAAAAAATTAGTACTATGTTTTTCATATGGGTTAGCCACTACACTTAAGGCACTTACAAATGTTTTGTTTTGCGTACTATTATCATAACTTCCATCATGACTACTGCCATTATATACTTCTTTATCCCCTTCATAGTAATCTATCCATAATTGAATTTCATAAACACTTTCCGAATTGTTTTTTATAAAGTTTTCATCTATTACTCTGGTATCTATTATACTATAACCATCAAATACTTTAACCCCATCTTTTTCTCGATTTAATATATCATTAGATAAGGCTTCTTTAGAATATTCATTAGATAATTCACTTAATTCATCTAAATATGTTGGTTTTAAAAATTCATCATAACTTTCTGGTTCACCTCCTGGTGTTAGATTAAGGGCTCTTTTAGAAGTTAATCTTATTTTATCACTAGTTATATTATTATCATCTTTCTTTAAAGTTGTTAAAACTAAAGAATAATTTATTTCTTCTAAATTTGCTTCACAAGTATTAGTTATTCTTACTTTAACTGGTTTTATATGTTCTTTTGCATAATCATCTTTTATTGGATAAGCATAATCGGGACTTAAAGAACCTTCTTCTACATATTCAATCTTTATACAATCTAAATTAATTGAACCCGTTGTTTTAGTACTACTATCGGTATTATCAATTTGATAAAATGCCCAAGTACTTGTTAATATTATTAACAAAATTATTAATATTCCTAAGATTATTAATACTACTTTTCTTGTATCCATATGACTATTTTTAGTTTCTGTCATTTGAAATCACCTATCTTATTCTATTTATAAGTATAATGCATTTTTAATATTTTCTCAATAAAAAACTCATTAGCTAACTATTTTTAACTTTTTTCTATTATTTCATTTAAAAAGGAGTGATTCTTATTTTTCGCTCCTTATTACTGTACTATGTAAATTTATATAGTAATATATTTAAAATTACTATTTTATTTTGGTTATTCTTGCATAACCATGACCTGTATTACCAACCATTGTCCCGCCATTATAATTTGGCATTTGAGTTAACTCTCCCTTAACGTCAGTCCAATTATAACCATTACCATCAATCATTACAGTATTATTAAAGATATAATTAGAATAATGATTTGGACTATTTAAATGTTCTATGTTTTCTAAAGTTGATGAGGAACTTATGGCATTACAGCCCTTATGTCCTGAGATAAATGATGAACCACCGGCTCCAGCAGATTCTCCTATAATATTACATGTACCACCACCATAGTAGCCACCTCCGCCACCACCTATTCCATTACTTCCTGTATCTTTACCTTCACCATTTTGACCATATCCAAATGCATAGCCACTTGTTTGAGTGCCAGGAACTGTTGATTCAAATGGTTTATCGGCAGATATTCCTCCGCCACTGCCTACCGTAGCATAACTCCAAGAACCGCCTCCGCCACCAGCAGCAACCATTATTCTGGATTTTAAACTATTAAAATCATTCCAATCACTAGCTGTTAGACGTATATCGGTAGCACCACCGCCGCCTCCGCCAGATTCATCATCATTCATATCCCAAGTACCAATTCCCCCACCATTATATCCACCTTTAGCATCGGCTTTTAAAATTCCATTTTCACCAGCACCGCCAACATATAAATATAATTTATCGTCCTTTTTTAGTATAATTTCACCACTCGTATATGCACCTTTACCATGACTAGATCCAACTACACCACTCATTAACGATGATCCTCCACTAGCACCCCATAATTCTATCTTGTATGTGCCATCTTCAGGAACACTAAAAGTTTGATAATCTCCTGTATAAGAAAATCCATATACCTTATTATTGTCACTATCTTTAGTAATAATTTTAAAAGGTTCTTTTATGGTTCCTTCACCAAATAATTCTATTTCATTTGATAAGTAAAAAACAGGTCTAATTGAACCATAACGGTCTTGTCGCCAAGACATTACTTTTCCATAAGCATCAATTCTAAAATAACTATAATCCCCTTTTGGCTCATAAATTCCAAAATATGTCATTATTCTTTCTGCATTAGGATCACTACCATCTACCTCAGCTTGAACGCTTTCTTTTGAAGAATCATTCTCTTGCATATTTAACCAACTATGTACTATACTATCGGATGTTCCAATAACACAATTAGCCTCACCATCAGGTTTATAACTATTACAATAATCTCCAATATTCATTAAACCAATATATGCTTTATTTGTATTTATGTTTATTTCTTTTAAAGTATTTTCATTTATTTCTTTAGTTGTTTTACCAGTTGGAGAAAAGTTATCAACATTTATAAATGTGCCATATTTCCAATTGTAATTTACAATTATACTCTTTAAATCAGTTGATAATTTACTTATAAAACCCGTATTACTATCATTTAATGTTTTATAAATATTTGTATCTGGCCATTCAATACCAACCGAATAATCATTTGAAAAATTATGGGTTTCTTCTATCGCCGTTTTCTTTATTACTTTTAATGTTCCATCGGCATTTATACCAATTATTCGGTATAAATCATCACCTTGTTCAGAACAGTCAGTCCCTAAACATATATAATTATTTATTGTATCACTTGGAAGACCTTGATATCTATACATATCACCAATTAAATTCTCACTTAAATGTTTTTCGGGATCTTTACCTCTTAAATAATTCATTATATTTAAAAAGTTAGTACTATGTTTTTCATATGGGTTAGCTACAACACTTAAAGCACTTACAAATGTTTTGTTTTGCGTACTATTATCATAACTTCCATCATGACTACTGCCATTGTATACTTCTTTATCTCCTTCATAGTAATCGATCCATAATTGAATTTCATAAACACTTTCTGAATTGTTTTTTATAAAGTTTTCATCTATTACTTTGGTATCGATTATACTATATCCTTCAAATACTTTAACTCCATCTTTTTCTCTATTTAATATATCATTAGATAAGGCTTCTTTAGAATATTCGTTAGATAATTCACTTAATTCATCTAAATATGTTGGTTTTAAAAATTCATCATAACTTTCTGGTTCATTTCCAAGTGTTAGATTAAGGGCTCTTTTTGAATTAAGTCTTATTTTATCACTTGTTATATTATTATCATCTTTCTTTAAAGTTGTTAAAACTAAGGAATAATTTATTTCTTCTAAATTAGCTTCACAAGTATTAGTTATTCTTACTTTAACTGGTTTTATATGTTCTTTAGCATAGTCATCTTTTATGGGATAAGCATAATCAGGACTTAAAGAACCTTCTTCAACATATTCAATCTTTATACAATCTAAATTAATTGTTCCTGTTGTTTTCGTACTACTATCGGTATTATCAATTTGATAAAAAGCCCATGTACTTGTTAATATTAATAACAACAAAATTAATATTCCTAAGATTATTAATATTACTTTTCTTTTATCCATATGACTATCTTTAGTTTCTGTCATTTGAAATCACCTATCTTATTCTAATTATAAGTATAATGCATTTTTAATATTTTCTCAATAAAAAACTGAATTAACATCAGTTTTCGAATTTTAATATTTAATATCTTCTAATAAAGTATTAATTTCATCATCGTAATCATTAGTACCTGCGATAAAGATTAAAGTATTTTTAACTCTTGAAATAACTATATATTCTTCTTCAGATACTGCTACTATCTTAGTAAATACAGCTCCCTTAGTTTCTTTATTCTTAGAATCTGTTTTAATATAATTACCTATATTATCTTTATATTCTTTATAAGCCTTTTGAGCATCCTTTTCATCTTCAAATTCATAATATTCTATTTTAAAAGGAACATCTTCTTTACTAGCTACTAAATAAGATTTAGAATCATATAATCCTTCTTCATCATTTGATACTGTATAACCTAAAGCTCCAAAATGTTCTTTAAATTCCTCATGATCAACTAAATTATAAAACAATTCACATCCTGTAAGTAAAACAACCGCTATAATAATTAAAATTCCTAAAAGTATACTTTTTCTATCTTTCATTTAAACCATTCCTTTCATATTTTTCATGATAAAGTAGCATTACTTTTTCTAATTCTTCTCTACTATCTAATTTTGTTATATATTCTTTGCTATCCTTGTTAACTACTTTTCTAACTCCCACATCAATACCATCATTTTCATTTACAAAGAATAAATATTTATTTGCATTATCTTCCAATGTATCAATAACGACATAATTCTTGCCATCTTCTAAAGTTATAATATTAGCTTTCATTTTCGTCCTCCACTATTTTTAACCATGGCTTTTAAATCTTTAAAATGTTCATTATTAATGTCAAACTCTAAGCTTTCATAACTTTTAAGTATTTTATCAATTAATTTTTGTTGATGTTCACTTAATAATTCTAATTGATTATCAAGTCCTCCATTGGTTAAACTACGATATACGCGAATAACTTCAGCTTGATCATAGAAAGTATAATCCATCTTTAAAGCTCTTATTTTAATTAAATAATCTAAAAAGACATCACAAGTACTTATTTTTTCATAACAACTAGTATCTTTATTTAACATTTGTTTTAAATAATTTAAAACGGCATCCATATGATATAGTTTATTTTCTTCATAATTACTATAAGCATTAAATAATGCAATATCAATTAAATCAGGATCTTGATTACAAATATTCGCAATATCTTGAGCAACTTTAGCATCACCATCCATTACGGCATTATTCTCAGCATCATAAATATAAGTTCCATTTTCTTGTTTACTATCATCATTTATTAATTCCGCTACATATTTTTCAGTTAATTCATTAACATATTTACGATTAGAACTTTTTGCTAGGGCAACAAATGAACTAGAAACAATTAAAGTAGCTAGACCAATTGAAATAGTTTTTATAACAGTATCTTTTTTCAAAACTTTAATGGGAGTATAAGTTCTATTCTCACCGGGTTTTAAATAACTATTATCTAGACTAATTCGATTTATATAATCCATAATAACACCATCATGAGAACCAAGGAATATTTCCTGAGCTGTATATTTATCTACTTTAACTAGATAGTAAGCAATTACTAAAGCATCATATTTATCTATAGTGTTTTCTTTATAATACTGTTTAACTACTTTATCCATTATATAATTAGCAATTGGATCATAAGTATGTCTTAAAACAGTAATATCTGGAATTTCTAAATCATGATAAAACATATTTACCACTAGCAACCTTTCTATTCTCACTATACTATGAAATATTTTTAATGTCAAAGATAGATAGCCAAAAAATGTCTATTTGACACTAATTTTACTCAACATTCATTTTCTTAGTAACAATTTTACTTAAAAGATACGCTATCATTAGCATACTCAAAATACTAATAATTATACGGGGATTTTTTAAACTTTCTAAAAGAGAGGTGCCAATAAAACCCCAGAAGAAAACTAAAAATATTTTGCCAATTAAAATCGCAATCATAAATTTTTTAAATTTCATATTCGATAAAGCAGAAGCAATATTAACTAGAAATGCCGGTGTAAAAGGAAGAGCAATTAATAAAACTAAAGTACTTAAATCAACTTTATCTATTTTTAACATAAATTTATCAAAACTAGGAATTTTACGCACTTTTTTAGTAAAGAAATTTTTAAGTAATTTCCGACATAAAAAGAATGATAAAAAACAACCTAGACAAGTTAAAATATAAGAAACAATGAAACCTATAACATAACCATAAGCAATAAAGACTATGGTAATAAAAACAAATAATGGTAGAACGGGAATAATTGACTCTAACATAATAAGTAAACATGCTAAAAGAGGTCCATAAACAGATGAACTATTAACAATATAAATTATAAAGTTATAAACATTTTCTAAAAATTCGCCCATACTTAATCACATATTCATTATAATATAAGTATGGGCAAAAATCACGAATTAATTACATAGGTTACATTATATCCGTAAAATGCTAATATTCGGGCAGCTTTTTTACTTCTTGTTCCTTTATCACATATTAAGTAATATGTTTTATTTTTATCTAAATATTTTTTATGATTCATTAAAAGTTTATCATAATAAATATTTATACTATAAGGATTATGATGTTCTTGATAACTTATGGGATCTTTAACATCAATTAAGATACCCATTCCCGGATTATAATCACTTTCCTTAATTGGATTCATAATATCACCATTATAATTTATGAAGAATTAATAATAAAGAAAATGCTTTTGACCTAATATAAAAAGATGGTTATTCACCATCTCCAAAAAAGTCATCAAAGAATTCATCATCAGTAATAACATTTTCATTCATAATTACACTATCGGTATCAACATTAATTTTTGGTTTATCTTTATTTTCTTCTTTTGTTTCTTCTTCAGCTGGCTTTTCATCTTTAATCTCTTCTTCCAAATCTTCTAAAGATGGTAACTTAGTTGCTTCATTACTTGAACTATTTTCTTGACTTTTATTAAGAGCTTCTTTCTCTCTTTGTTCTTCTTCATCAAGTTCTTTTAATTTAGCATCAATGTCTTTCATCATGGCATCAATATCCATTCCTTGTAAAGGACCTGCAAAAGGATTTGCTTCTCTTGGACTAGGAGTTGCCATTGGATTACTTTCTCTCATGAATGGATTATCTGCAAAAGGATTACCCATTCCAGCACTTGGCCGAGCACCACCAAAAGGATTAGGTCTATCAAATGGGTTCATTCCTGGACCACCAAAACCTGGCATACCATTTGGTACTGGATTATTCATCATCATTTTTTTTCTTTCTTCCGTAACAAATTGTTTTAAATCAAATAATTCAATTGGCTTAGTTTTTCTAGTTGGATAAGTTCCTTCAGGATAATCTTCCCCCCAGTCAATTTTAAAATTAGGCATATACTTAGTTTTAAAAGGACTAGTCCGAAGACGCATAATTATCGCATCCCCAAGTTTTAATTTTTGTAAGTCACTTACGGTAACTAACGGAGTTGAGGCGGTTTTATCTTTTTCTTTCGATTTAACTTCCCCACACATTTTACTAATTTCTTCTAAGGCCTTTAATTCGGTACTAATTAGATAAACTAAATTACCACAGTTACCTCTTATTACTTGAGCAACATTTTCGCCATATATGTCATTTAATTGAGCATAGTTTTGAATAATAAAGGTAAATCTTATATCTCTACTTCTGGCAGCCGAAACCATACTATCAACATCTTTAAGAGGTGGCATATTCGCAAATTCATCTAAGATAAAATTCGTTCTATATTGTAATTTTCCCCCATTCTTTTGGGCTACATCAATTAAAGTTTCATAACATTGTTTAATAAATATCGTCATTAAAGTATGATAGGTTTTCTTTTCATCATGAATAATCATGAAAACAGCCGTCTTTTTCCGACCAATATCTCGCATATCAAAATCACTATATGAAAGCATTTCGGAAAGTTTTTCTCTGGTTGAAAACATTCTAATCTTTTGACTAAATGTGGAAAGTAAACCACCTTTAGTATCACTTGGCGCATTAATTACCGTATTGGCAAACATATAAGCATTAGAATCTTTACCTTTTAAATTAAAGTATTCTTTAATAAAATTACTTGTGGCATATCTTTCTTCCCCAACCGTACTCATATAGTTAATACTATTTAAGTTAATTTGATTTTCTTTGGCATCTTGAAATAACCCAATCGCAAGTCCTGAAAAATAATCAGCGGAACCTTTTTCCCAGAAATCAGAATCACTTTTATTTGATGGATCATACAAAATATTTAAAGCTACGTCATCTAAAAGTTCGGTTGCTTTATCCGTATCTCCTTCTTTATAATATTGATAAGGTAAAGATAAAGGATTCCAAGCATTACCATGTTCTGGTTCCCGGAAATTTAAAACGACTATTTGATAACCTCGCTCTTTTAAGTTTTCGGCAGTCTTTTTATATATTTCCCCTTTAGGATCGGTAATAATCATACTTTCGCCTTTTTTAGCCAAAAGATTAACCATCGGGAAAACGATATTTTCTGTTTTACCTGAACCCGTAGATCCAATAACTAAGTTATGATAATCCCCATTATCAACCCATATTCCTTTATTATTACTAATTAAAGGAAGTCCTGCAGCCTTAATTTCTTTATCTTTAGGATTAACTTTAACTACTTTTGAGCCTTCTTTAATTTCTTTCTCTTTAGCCCATCTTGCATAACCATCATCAGTCTTTTTTTCTTCTACTTTAAGACCTATTCCCTTACCTTTATCTTTACTAAATATATAAGATGATACACTGGTAAAAATAAAAATTAATATTCCTACAAATAAAGCAATCGTAAAACCTAAATAAGTAGTAAAACCACTTATGGGGATTAAACCATAAAAAGTACCTGTTTTTATTAAAGAAAATAAATTAGATACCGCTAAAGCACATAAATATAAAAGTAATATCCCATATAAAACAAATAAGAAAAAATCTTTTGGCTCTACTTTAAACTTCATAAGTTCCTCCAATTCATAATTATTATACTATAAATTATATTCTATTTAAATCTTTTTTTCAAATTAATAATTAAAATTAAAACTAAAACAAATAGTAAGAAAATACCTAACGCTATAAATAAAGTTTTATCATTTTCATTATTATCGATGATAATTTCATTATCTTCTTTTTCATCTTCAATAATAATTTCTTTATTTAAATCTTTTAATGAAAAATTAATGATTGCATCATTATAATCACTTCTATTAATTCGCCAAATTAAAGTATTATTATTAACTTCATCAGCATTGTTTTCCATAATTTCAAAATCATTTGATACATTAATTTTAATTGTTAAATTATTTAAGTTTCTATATCTATCAAATACTTTAATACCCTTTCCTGTATTATAGACAATTCTATCATAATTTAATTCTGTCGATAAGTTGTTTACTGAACGATTAATTATACTTGCATTATAGAAATCATTACTTTTAAAGGCATAATTTATATTCATACTATAAAATTCATTATTTAAATTTTTAGAAATATTATAATATTCAACACCTGAAATTTTAACGGGCTCTTCAGAATTATAAGGACTATCTATAAAAGCTGCTATTGGTTCAACAAAATAATTTATATAGTCATTGTCTGTATTAGATTCTGAATAACAATTTATATTTTCTCTTATATTATCTTTAGTAATATTTAATTCATATTCAGCATTACAACCACTTAATAAAATAATAGTAATAAATAAAAATATTATTTTTTTCATTAAAACGCTAGTGTCCTTTCTTTAAATTCAGTTTCATAATTACTTATTCTATTTTCCTTGTTGTTTATAAAATTTGTTGTTTCAATAATATAGTAATATTCAGTATTAAAGCGAACTGGAGTTATTGCTACAGCTCCTTCACCAGAATTTCCATTTGCATGGGCAATATAATATTGCTTATTGTTATAATCAACTCCTACTACTAAAGTTATATGTCCTTCTTGACCTAATAAATCACCAGGTTGAGCAATATAATCACCAGAAGTTTGATGAACTTTAACGCCTTGTAATTTAGTGAAATCTTTCGCGGAATTTCTACCTATTTTTAAGCCAGCATTATGGAATACCCACATAACCCAACCAGAACAATCAGGTCCAAATCCCGGATATAATTGACCATTAGAAGCAAAGAAATCTATTGGTGTTCCCCAATCAGGATCTATACCATATAATGCTGAAGTATTTTTATTTAGACCTTTTATTCCACCATCGCTATGACCACCACCCCATGTATAAGGAATCATACCATTATAATGTTCAGCAATATATTTTATTGTCGTTACAGCGGCTCCTACTAAGGCTCCTCTTGTTCCTACACCAGCACTTATTACTGATTCATATATTTCATTATTTAATTCTTCATATTCTTTTTTAGTCATCTTATTTCTTAAAGAATCATTTAAAACTGAAACTGGTATAGCTGAAGCAGAAGTTGAATTTATCTCTTGGGTAAAATTATCATAAGAACTCTTATAATTATAAACAATAACTTTAGAAATATCTTCTATAGAATAATTTTCAGTATTACCCGTTGAAGGATCTTTAACAACAACATTTTGACCATCAAATTTATTATATACTACATAACCTGTTGATTTTAATTTAAGTAATATAAAAGTATTACTTTCTGCTAATTTTTCAATTGTACTTTGTTTTTTAGTTATTGTATAAGATGCACCTGCTAAACTTTTAGTAGTACTATAGCTTACAGCCGGTGCAAGTTCAGTAATTGCTTTACAATTCCATTTTGGATCGCCATTTTTACTGATACAACTATTATCATTTAATTTTTTTAGTAAAACACCAGCATCAAAATCACTATTTTTTAATGGTGTCCCCGTACAAGAAATCCCTGTTGCTAAAGCCGCTACACCACTACCTGCTTCAGCCATAGTCAATTCTGTATCGCCAAGAATTTCATTGGCCCATTCTGTATCATTTGTTTTATAAAGAGTACATGATGCAGAATATAATCGACAATCGTCAGGAGAAAGACCAAACATAGCTTGTCTAGTATTAACCATTCCTTGGGCACTACCCCTTGCTTTGGCTTTTTGATCTTCTTCATTAGTTAGAACACAATTTGTTGTATCATCTTTTGAACAATATTTAGAAGGTACATCTTCACAAATCTTTTCTACTTCTTTTGCTCTTTCTTCAGACATATATTGTCGAATATAAGGAAAATAATAACATCCACCAAGTCCTGAACCACCAGGATTATACCAATACTTACCAATATAAGTATATTTAGCCATTAATGAAGTAACTGAATCAAATTGACTAACATAATCAATAAAATATTGAAGTCCTTCTTCAAAACTAGAAAAAGACATACAAGCATCATAACCACCGGTATTAGTACAACCTAATCCCCAATAATTATATTTTGAATCTCCTGGCGAAAACCCTTCATTATAGGCTCTAGCAATAACTAATTCAGGATTAACATTATTTTTTACAGACAATGTATAAACTAAATCTAAATTATCTAAGAATGCACCAGCATTGGCACCACGAGAAATAATATACTCTCTAGCAGGATTTACAAATTCATCTTTAGATAATGATGTATACTTTAAAGAAAATAATTCACAATTTTCATCATATAAATAACCAATATTACTACTATCATCATCTAAAACAAAACTAAATAAAATAATTAATAAAAATAATAAAAATGCACCACCTAAAGCAAGCCATACCCAAATAGGAATTTTGCTTATAATAAACTTTATGACTTTTGCGGTACCTTTTTTAGTTTCTTCTTTTACTTTATTCCCTGCACTTTTAAGAGCTTCTTGTCCTTTTTCTTTAACATCTTTTTTTAAAGTTTCTATTGGATGAGCAATTTCATGAGCTTTAGAAGTCATACCATTTACTTTATTACCAAAACTTTCTCTTTGAGCATTTAAAAGATTAGTTCTATCTTTAAGACGATCTAATTTATTTTTCGAAACAGTATTTGTACCATCACTTTTTACTGTTTCATTAGCATTTTTTTTAGCATTACTTACTTTTTGATCTAATTCTTCTTGTCTATCTTTATAATATTTTGAATTATGGTATTTATCTTCATTAGAATTTTTTGGGGTTTCTTCATTATATTCATCTGGTTGTAAATATTCTATTTCTTCCGGAATTTCCTCTATAGATTCTAATTCTTCTTCAGTTAATGGTTCTTCTTCGAATTCTTCTAAATTTTTATCTTTATCATCATTATTCATAAGAATCACCACCTAATAAAATTATTTTATCATAAATCATTAAAAAAAGCGATATTATTCGCTTTAATTGTTAATCCTTTTTAGAAATGTCTCATAAAAATTTTTTTAAAATGTCCCATTATTAGTATGATAGAATATACCTTT
>CANPYA010000024.1 GCA_947587565.1 uncultured Bacilli bacterium
TGCGGGAGAAGGATTTGAACCTTCGACCTTCGGGTTATGAGCCCGACGAGCTACCAAACTGCTACCATCCCGCGATATATATGTCTTTTAAAAATGGCGGAGGAAAAGGGATTCGAACCCCTGCGCCGCTCACACGACCTTCCGGTTTTCAAGACCGGTCCCTTCAACCAGACTTGGGTATTCCTCCATTTCAAAGGACAAATTGATTATAACATAGTTAAAAAGGCAATGTCAACCAATTAATCGGAAAAAATTCACAAAAAAGTATTGAAATTATTAAAAAAACACGATATAATCAATATTGTCTTAAGCAATTAAGATGAATTTGTGCCCAAGTGGCGGAATAGGTAGACGCACAGGACTTAAAATCCTGCGAGATTCAAACCTCGTGCCGGTTCAAGTCCGGCCTTGGGCACCAATTAAGAACTTAAACTAGGGAAACCTAGTTTTTTCTTTTGCTGTTATTTATGCTATAATTTGTTTAGAAATATGGAGTAAATATGTATGGAAAAAGTAGTAATATTTAAAATGAATGATAATTTAAATTATAATTTATCAATCGAAGATATTCAAAATAATTATTTTGAAGTTGAATTAAAAGATAATGATGGAATGTATTTAGTTCCTGGAGTTAAAGATAATTATAAGGCAGATGATAAAATAACAAATGATGATATCATTCTATTCTTATATCGCAATATGTTTATTGCTACAGCTAAAATTAAGAAAGATGCGAGTGGTAAGCATTATCACAATTTGACGAGTGATATTAAAAATAGTTGGCAATGTGAACCTAAAAAGAAAAAAGAAGATTGGGAATATAAAGATGGTTGTGAATTTAAAAGTTATTTTCAATTTCAAGATATTCATAAAATACATCCTTTACCTAAAGAAAATTTAATTGATTTTTTTGATGAAAATTTTAATACGCGATCATCTATTCACAAAGTTACTTTAAAAGAAGAATATAGTAATAAATTTCATCATTATCTTGATTCTATAAAAAATAATAATTTTTTAAAGTCTAAGGCTTGGGAATTAGTTAAATACTTAAATGTTCCGGCATTAATGAAAGAAATAAGTTTATATAATTATGAAAATATTCATACTGCCTTCTTTTGCAACTTTATAAGTGCAGATAATGTTTATGATTTTAGGAAAAAGCCATTTGAAAAATTTATAAAATTATTAAAGAAAAAGGCAACTGGAGAAAATGCAAAAGTCTTGAGTGAAATTACCAAGATTAATGATTTAAAAGTTATGCCTCAAAAATCCTATCCATATAAAGATGGTAATAAAAAAACTAAAAAAATAATTCCTGATATGAGTATTTTAGTAAATAACAAGTACAATATTATTGTTGAAGGAAAGGTATGTGCTTCAGAAAATGTTTATGAAGATGGAAAAAATCAATGTCAAGTATATTATGATAATATAGATCATAATAATTGTATTTTTGTCTTTTTAACTATGCGAATTTATAATGCTGAGATTGAAAATTTTGTTAATATTACTTTTAAAGACATATATGAAGAAATATATGCCGATTATTATGATTATAATAAGGAAGATATATTATATGAATATTTAAAATCATTTTGTTATTTTTGTAATAAAGAAAAATTTGATTTTAAAATAGATGAAATACCAGCCATTAATTTTAAAAATATTACAAGTGAATTAATTAAATATAAAACTTCATTAAAAGAAGATATAAATTATATTGCTGAATATAATATACCTAATATTAATCAAAAAGACATAGCCTTTTACAAATATATTTTAGTTTTACTTTACAACATGAAAGATTTTAAAGACGCTAAATTATTAATAGAAAAATGTTACAATAATTTGAATTAGAATCTGATTTATAGATTCTTTTTTATTTCATCAATTTCTTGATTTAGTGCATTAACCATTTTAATAAGCATATTCATTGTTTCTTCATTAGTGGGAGTATTATTTTGACTTTGACTATTTTCTCCAAATGAACCTGGAGTTTGAGTATTACTTTGTAAAAGTTGACCATAAGCGGCATTAGTACATAAATATTGCGAAACAAGCATTAACCAATTACCTAAAGCATTTTGCTCATTAGGAGTAGCATCATCTACTAGTAAAAAGCCCACAACAACAGCACTTAAAGTAAATAATTGGGGAGGAACATTTGGTAGTTTTTGCAAAAATATCCCTCCTTATTAAACTATATGACTAACTTTTTTAAAAAACTAACGACAAATTTATGTAAAGTTCGACATTTTTTGATAATAAAATGTTTACAAAACCAGTTGTGTCAAATTATAATCTAATTAGATAGTAAAGTTTACTTTCTATTAACAAGCGATTTACTATAAGAAAGAGGTAATTAGTATGACTGGTGTAAAAAACGTTTACAAAAAAATAGTTAAGGACAAAAAAATCCTATTTAGTTTAACTTTTATAGGAATCTTATTATTGATTTTAGGAATTAAATCAACTTACGCTTATTATCATAATTCCGATTCATTTGGAGTTTTATCTGCTCTAGTAGGTGATTTTGATACTGGAACTGGTGATATCAATATCATGGTTTATAAAATTAATGATAATGGAACGAAAACTAAAATATATAATATTCCCGAATTAGGTTATATATTTGATGATGAATTAACATCATGTTCAATTCCTTGTAGTAATAGTACAGAAGATCCTAATGCTAGTTGTCATTATACATTTAATAGTTCTGAAACTACTCAAGATAAAGCTTTCTCATTAACTAGTAATGAAAAAGTAACTTGTAAATTTTACTTTAGAAAACAATTAGATGCCGATATTAAAGTATTAATTATGAAAGAAAGCGATAATGGTACAGAAAAATATTCTGGAAGTGATGGTGTAGAAAGAACATATCAAATGGTTGAAGAAGTACCAGCATATGGTTATGTATATAGTAATAATTATAAGTGTGATAGTAATGTTGAAAGTTTTGAATATGACGCTACTACTAGAAAGTTCAAAGTAGGAACAAAAACTAAGAATGTTTGTTATGCTTACTTCAATAGTGCTGGTGATGCTGATGCCATAGTTAATGTCTTTGTTCAAGCAACTAAAGGTGGTAAAGTTTATAACGAAGTAAATTCTATTCCAGTTAATAAAAAATATCAAATTTCAACTAATCCATTACATAAAACTGCTTGTTATTTAGATAGTGGAGTAGAAAGTGGTATTGTTCCAACATATGTAGATGGTTATATTAATGTTTTAAATTTAAAAGAAAAACAAACTTGTGATGTTTATTTAGATTTAGTTGAATAAAAACTTTAAAAGGTACTTTAAATAAGGTGCCTTTTTTATTTGTTATAATATAAAAACGCATCTTTAATAAATGCGCTTTCTTATTACTCAAAAATTTGAGTTCAATACTTATATGGTGCCGATTGGCAGAATTGAACTGCCCTCTGATGCTTACCATGCATCTGTACTACCACTGTACTAAATCGGCAACTTAAATTTATTTTATCATAAAATGTAAATAATGAGAATAAAAATTTGTAATTTTAATGCAATATGTGATATAATTAAAAAGTCGTTTGAATAAAATGACAATAAAAAGAGGAAATGATAATGAAAATAAATAAAGAATATCGGGAAATATGTGACAATATTTTAAATGAAGAACATTTTATGTCATTAAAAAATGATATTCACCATGGTACTAATCGTTATGACCATTCTAGAAGAGTGGCACATCTAAGTTATTTATTAACTAAATTATTTAAAGGAAATGTTAAAAATGCTACTAGAGCGGGTTTATTACATGACTTTTTTAATGGTAATGCCAAAGATAGTGAAGAATTATCTTATTTAAACCATCCTTTAGTAAGTGTGGAAAATGCTAAAAAATATTTTGATATTTCAATTGAAGAAGAAAATATTATTAAAAGTCATATGTATCATTATGCTTTAGTTAAAAAAGTAACTCATGTAAAAGATGAAAATAAAGAAAATATATTTAAACCAACAAGTAAAGAAGGAAGAATTGTTTGTTTGGCTGATTTATTGGTTTCCGCTTATGAAGGTATTGTCTTTGAAGGGCGATATGCTGCAGCATTATATTTTGTTTTCTTGATTAATCTGATTCGTTATTAGATTAATCTTTTTTTTATTAAAATTTTAAGGTATAATAAGTTTAAAGAAAGGCCTAAAAGGTGAAATTTATGGAAATACCAACACATGTAGCGATTATAATGGATGGAAATGGTCGCTGGGCACAAGAAAGAGGCTTAAAACGGAGTGAAGGACATAAAGCAGGTGGAAAAACTTTAGAAAGATTATTAATGCATGCGAAAAAACGTGGTATTAAATATTTATCAGTTTATGCTTTTTCAACTGATAACTTTAAAAGAAGTCAAGAAGAAGTCGATTATTTAATGGATTTATTAATCTATTATTTTAAAACTAAATTACAAACTTTATGTAAAGATGATATTAAAGTAGTTTTTAGTGGCAGAAGAGAACCTTTAAAAGAAGAAGTTTTAAAAGAAATGGACAATATTACAGATAAAACAAAAGATAATAAGACTTGTCTTTTAAATATTTGCCTTAATTATGGGGCTCAAGAAGAAATAGTAGATGCATCCCTAAAAGTAGCGGAAGATATCGAAAATGGGGCTTTAAAAAAAGAAGATTTAACGCGAGATAATTTTTATCATTACTTATATCAAGATTTACCACCCATTGACTTATTAATTAGAACAGGTAAGGAACATAGGTTAAGTAATTTTATGTTATATCAAGCTTTTTATGCTGAAATATATTTTGTTGATACTTATTTTCCTGACTTTTTAGAGGAAGACTTAGATAAGGCTTTAGCTTATTATGGCGAACGTGACCGCCGTTTTGGGGCCGTAAAATAATTGCAAAATAAGATAAATTAATTTATAATTATAATTAGGAAGTGATTTAATGGATCGAAGAACTTTAGTAGAATTTGTTACCGCCTGGGTTTTAATTGTTTTAGCAAGTTTTATCATGGTAGTGCCCTTATTTTGGGTAGTGAATATTCGTTTAATATTTATTATCATTATTTCTTTATATGGCGTTATTCATTTAATTAAAAACTTTTTAATTTTAAAAAGTAAAGAATATTCCGGTTTTAGTACCGCGATTAGTAGTGTAGTTGTTTTAGCCTTATTATTTTTTATTGATATTAATGACCGTCCTTGGAATTTAGCTCTTATCTTATTTATTTGGATTATTCTTATGAGTTTAACAAAGCTTAAAGAAAGCGACTATTATCATGATAAAAAGAATAAATTATGGAAACTTAATTTAGTTAATTTAATCTTATTTATTTTAGCAGGTATTTTAACCACAATTAATTTATTTTGTGAAAATGATACGCAAATATTAGTCTTAGGTTTCTTCTTTCTAATTAATGGTATTTTAGATTTAATGGATCCTTTAGTAGCGTATATTAATGGGAAGAAAAAATAATCTTCCTTTTTTATTTTAGAAAGAGGGATAAGTGTGCGTAAGAGAAAGTTTAAGAAAAATGTCCGATATTTTATGATCATATTTTTATTAATTGGCTTAGGTATAGGTTTTTTATATGTAACTAAAAATTATAATTTAAAAGATAATAATATTAAGGAAAATAATCTTAGTAAAGAAGATGATAAAAATACTGATAATGATACTGATGATAAAAGAGGTGCTAAAGTAACTTTAGTTGGCGATTTTCTTTTTGAACAACCTTTTTATGATAGTATCGATAAAGGTGATGATATCAATAATTATTTTAAAAATGTTAAGAAATATTTTTTAGATGATGATTTATCGATTGGTAATATGGAAGTAGTTATTGGAAATGATAGTTTAAAACCTAGTGGCGTGGGCTTCAATTTTTGTGCTCCCGAATATATTGGAAATTTAGTTAATACTTTAGATTTAGAAGTTTTAAGTACCGCAAATAATCACACTTTTGATAGAGGAGTTGATGGCATTAATTCCAGTGTTAATTATTTTAAGAATAAAACAGATATTATGACGGTGGGTACGCATTTAACTAACTCAACTGATACCGATTTAAATAAATTAAATATTAAAGAAGTTAATGGGATTAAATTTGGCTTTGTCGCATATACTTATGGCACGAATCAAGTCGTACCGAAAGAATATCGGAAGTTTGTGAATTTGTTTAAAGACCCGGATACTAAAACAATGACGGAAGAGTATAAAGAAAAAATAACAAAAGAAGTAAATAGTTTAAGAAGTGAAGTTGATGTCGTAGTAGCTATCGTCCACTGGGGTATTGAATTTACCCATACACCAAATAATGAACAAAAAGAAATGGCCGAGTTTTTAAACAACTTAGGAGTTGATATTATATTAGGATCCCATTCCCATAGTATTGAACCTATTGAATGGATTGGCGATACTCACAAAACTTTAGTATATTATTCTCTAGGTAATTTTGTTTCTGCTGATGATGATGTAAGCAGGGCTGGGGAAGATTTTGATAATGCTTATCAAGTTGGTTTACTTTCGACTTTAAATGTTACTAAAGAGAATAATAAAATAACGATAGATGATATCAAAACGGAACCAATTATAAATTATTATGATAAAGATTTAAGAAACTTTGAATTAATTCCTTTTTCCGAATATAATGCTACTTATGAAACTAGTCATTATCGCTATCAATATAATTTTAATAAGAATTTTATTCAAAATATGTACAATCAAGTTATTTCGGAAGAATATCGTTAATTTTGGAATTTTTATCATTCCTCCTCATATATTTAATTAGATAAGAAAGGAATGTATTATGGAAATTTTAAAAGTATCTAGCAAGTCAAATCCGAGTAAAGTAGCGGGTGCCATTGCCAACATTTACCGGGAAAAAGGAACAGTGGAATTACAAACTATTGGCGCAGGTTCGCTAAATCAAGCGATTAAAGCGATAGCAATATGTCGTGGATTTGTCGCCCCAACTGGAGATAATTTAGTAGTTATTCCAGCATTTAATGATATTACCATTAATGGTGAACAAAAAACAGCGATTAAATTAATCGTCGAAACTAAATAAGATAAAATAAAATTGACTAGGTAACTAATCAATTTTTTAATGGTTAAAAATAAAGAAAATAATGTACAAACAAGTTGCAACAATAGTACCTGCTACCAGTAAGAATAAAGTAAATCCGGCATTAGTATATTTTCTAATATCATCTAATAGAGGTGTTTCATCAACTTTATAAAAACCATTAGGGTTAGTTAAAACTAACTTTTTACCATTACTTTTACCACTGGCCATTAAAGAATCATAATTATTAATTTTATCATTTATTAAAGAAAAGCCCGGTTTAGTTTGAAAATAATCATCATAGCTAATGTTTATAGGCATTCCAAACATAGTATCTAAAAATTCATAGTTAGCATCACCACTAGTAAATGCTTCATGAATTTTTAAATAATTATCCATATAATGACTAATAAATGATCCTTCAAATTCAGTTAAAGAATCTTTATATAACAATTCTAACATATAGATAACTTGATATATTTCTTTAGGTTGCATTAAAAATAAATTAGGATTTATACTCCCTAAATTAACATTAATTAAAGGCATAGCGTAATGTTCGTTATTAAAATTTAAAGTAAGCATATTGTTTTGGATGCTAAAAAATTGTAAACTTTCATAAGAATTTTGTAAATTTTTCAAAATATCTTCATTACGCATTTCTAATCACCTATTATAATAATTCTAACAAACTAAATTAAAAAAAACAATAAGAAAACATTGTTTTTAAACCTAAATTATTGTATTATTTAAAAAGGGAGATGGGTTTATGAAACAAGAGCTTAATAAAGATTTCATTATTTGGCTTTCTCATAAAAAAGGGGAAGATGCGAAAATGTTAGATTTTCGTCTTAAATCTTTTGAGGCGTTTCAAAAACTAGAAAATCCGCATTTTGGCCCTAAATTAGATCTTGATTTTACGAAAATAAATTATTATAAAAGTGATATGGATAAAGTTACGGATAAATGGGAGAATGTTAATACTGATATCAAGAATACTTTTGCCTCTTTAGGGGTAATTTCCGCGGAAGAAAATTATTTAGATGGGGTTTCTAATCAATATGAAAGTGAAGTAGTTTATCATAAGAATAAAACTAGTAAAGATATAATCTTTATGAGTACCGATGAGGCTTTAAAAAAATATCCGGAATTATTTTATAAATATTTTAATAATTTAGTTAAGTATGATGAAAATAAATATACGGCTTTAAATGGGGCTTTATGGAGTGGGGGTTCATTTATTTATATTCCACCCCATACTACTTTAGATAGACCTTTGCAAAGTTATTTTAGAATTAATAGTGAATCTTTAGGGCAATTTGAAAGAACCATTATTATCGTTGATGATTACAGTAATTTAGAATATATTGAAGGTTGTACCGCGACTAGTTATAGTACATCATCTTTACACGCTGGTGTAGTGGAAATTTATGTCGGAAAACACGCGAGTTGCAGGTATTCCACTATTCAAAATTGGTCAACGGATGTTTATAATTTAGTAACGAAAAGAGCGATTGTCGATGATGATGGTCGGATGGAATGGATTGATGGCAATATTGGATCAAGTGTAACCATGAAATATCCGAGTTGTATTTTAAAAGGTGATAATTCTAGAGGTAATAGTTTATCCATTGCGTATGCTAAAAAAGGGCAATCTTTAGATGCGGGTGCCAAAATGATTCATTTAGGTAAAAATACTAAAAGTAATATTATTAGTAAAAGTATTGCCGAAAATGGTGGAGTAAGTAATTACCGGGGAATGGTTAAAATAACTAAGAATTCCTTAGGTAGTGAAGCCAAAGTTAAATGTGATACTTTAATATTAGATAATATATCATGTAGTAATACGTATCCAACAAATGTCGTAGAAAATGATACTAGTACTTTAGAACATGAAGCAACCATTTCCAAGGTGAGTGAAGAAAAATTACATTATTTAATGAGTAAAGGTTTAACGGAAGATAGAGCTAAAGAATTATTAGTGATGGGCTTTATCGCCGATTTTAAAAAAGAACTACCAATGGAATATGCTGTCGAATTAAATCGTTTAATAAAAGATTAAAAGTTACCAAAGATATTATTTTGGTAATTTTTTTAAGTCATTTTTATATATAAAATTGGTTTTATTTTTAGAACTATTTATTGGTAATCTGCAGTTAGGTAAAAATCTTTTTTTATGATAATCTTTATCTTGAAAGGAGGTTTTATGTTGAACAATGTTATTTTAGTTGGTAGATTAACGCAAGACCCAGAAATAGTCGAAATCGAAAAAGATAAAAAAGTGACAACTGTCATTTTAGCTGTTAATCGTAATTTTAAAAATTCTGATGGTATTTATGAGACTGATTTTATTCGTTGTATTCTTTGGAATAGTGTTGCCTCAACTACCACCGAATATTGTCGTGTTGGTGATGTCATTGGGGTTAAAGGTCGTTTACAAACTAGTAAGTATGAAGATGAAAATAAGAAAACCCATTATGTTACCGATGTTATCGCCGAAAGAGTTACATTCTTATCAACTAATAAGAAACAAGAAAAGAATGAAGATAGTAGTAGTGTTAAGGAAGGTGAATAAAAAACTTCCTTTTAATTTGGGATTAAAAATCATAAAAAATTAATCTTTCATTATAATTATATTAAGGTGAAGTTAATGATTAAACTTTTTAAATACTTAGGAATAACGGCTTTACTTTTATTTGGCTTTTATTATACCGAAAAGATGAGTAATATTGTGGTAAGTAATAGTGCTCTTGTAAGTGAAATTAATGATAATTCCAAGGATTATAATGTTTCTGCGGTAAGTGCCATTATTGATGATGATTATATTATACCTGGTTTAAATGGTTATGCCGTAAATGTCTTAAAAAGTTATAATAATATGCGTTTTTTAGATACTTTTAATTCTTACTATTTAGAATATGATAAAATACTACCCAATATATCTTTGGAAAATAATAAAGATAAAATTATTAAATATGGTAATGCTTTAAAGAAAAGTGTGGCTATAATAATTCAAGATAATATTGATGTAATTGATTATGCGAAAGAAAAAGAAATTAAAATAACAAGGTTAGTGGATAGACATACTTATGATAGAAAAGAAGCTTATGAACAAATTAATAATGATTATGAAGAGTATAATAAAGTTGAATCAATGTTAAATAATGCTAATGTTAATAAAAATATTTGTTATATAAATAATAATATTATTGATATATGCAAAGAAAAAAAGAAATATTTAGTAGAGAGTAGTTTAACTTTAAATAATTATAATTTAGCTAGTATTAAAGATAAGATTAAAAGTGGTTATATAATTTTAATAAATAATAATGTTTCTTTAACGGATTTTAAAATTTTAGTAAGACAAATATATTATCAAGATTTAGATATAGTTTATTTAAGTGATTTAATTACCGAAGAAAGAGACTAGACTTTAATCTCTTTTTTTGTTATAATTATTCCTAGAAAAAGAACTTTTAGAAAGAGTGATTAAATTGAGTAAAATTAAGATTTTTGGCTTGGGTGGCCTTGCTGAAAATGGCAAAAATTCCTATGTTATTGAAATTGATAATGATATTTTTGTTTTTGATTGTGGTTTAAAGTATGCAAATTCCAATCTTTTAGGTATCGATTATATTATGCCGGATTTTAGTTATTTAGTTAAAAATAAAAAAAGAATTAAAGGTATTTTTATAACGCATGGTCATAGTGAAAATATGGGTAGTATTACGGATTTAGTAAAAGATTTACCATTTATTAAAATATATGCCACTAAATTTACCAAATTTGTTTTAGAAGAATATGGGGTAAGTGATAAAAATATTGTGGAAATTAAACCCCATAAAAAAATAAATTTTGATAATAATATTTCAATATTTCCCATTTCGGTTTCTCATAGTATTCCGGATGCGGTTATGTATGTTATAAATTCCAAAGATGGAGCAATTTGTTATACCGGAGACTTCGTGATTGATCCAACAATGCTTGGTTCATATGACATGGATTTAGGAAAGATTGCTTATGTTGGTAAACAAGGTGTTTTATGTTTATTATGTGAATCAAGTTTCTCAGAACGCCATGGCCATACTTCACCCCAACATCGTTTAGAAGAATATTTTAAAGATATTATTAAACATAATGAAAAAAGAATTTTATTTTCCCTTTTACCATATCATTTATATACGATTACGGATATTTTTAATGCGGCGAGAAATACCCATCGGAAAATTGTTATTATGGGTAAAAAATTACAAAATGTGGTTAACTTTGCGATTAAAGAAAAGTATTTAGAAATTGAACCAAATATTATTGGGGATTTATCAAATATTAATGATGATAATGCCATTCTTTTAATTAGTGACGAAAGGACTAATCCATATGCTAATGTTAGTAAAATACTTCATGGTTATGATAAATATATAACACTAAAAAATACTGATACTATCGTATTTGCCGAGCCAAGATATGATAGTAATGAAAAAACTTTAGTAAAACTAGAAAATGAACTAGCAATGTTTGGCTGTAATATTGTGAACTTACCTAGTGATAAAATTATTTTACATCATCCATCTAGTGAAGACTTAATGTTAATGATTAAACTTGTTCAACCAAAATATTATATGCCTGTTAAAGGTGAATACCGGTATATGGTTAATAATGCTAATTTAGCGAGTCGCTTAGGTATAAAGGCCGAAAATATCATTTTAAAACAAAATGGGGAAGTCGTAACCTTTGAAGATGGAAAATTAATTCAAAACTTTGAAAAAATTAAAGTCAATGATGTTTTAATTGATGGTATATCATCTGAAGATGTTGGGGAACTTGTTATTAAAGACCGGGAAATGTTATCGGAAAATGGTATTGTTTTAATAAGTGCTACGATATCTAAAAAAGATAAAGTCTTATTAGTAGGACCTGAAGTTACCACCAGAGGATTTATTTATGTTAAAGATTCCGCTTATTTAATTAGTGAGATTAAAAAGATCTGTGAAAATATAATTATCAGAAATATTACACCAAATTATGTTGATTATAATAAAATTAAAGTAGAAATTAGAGAAGAATTAAGTAATTACTTATATGAAGAAACTGAATGTAAACCAATGATTATCGCGGTTGTTCAAGAAGTATAAAATAATAAAAATCATCCATATTAAATGTAGGGTGATATAATTGAAAAAGAACATGAGTGAAGAAGTAGAGTATTTGAATTACATTTATAAGAATGCGGAAATGGGTGTTGTTGGTATTGATGATGTCATTGTTAAAGCAAATGATGAAAAGTTTGAAAAACTACTCAAAAAAGAAAGAGAAGAATATTTAGAAATCGCAAGAGAAGCTGAAGATATTTTAAAAAAATATGGTAAGCAAAATGAAGAAGTTGGTGCGATGGTTAAAATTAGTAGTAAAATGATGAGTGAAATGAAACTCCTTAAAGATAATTCTACCCAAACAATTGCTAAGATGATGATGGAAGGCACAAATAAAGGTATTATTGAAATAACGGAAAAAATTAATGCTTATAATAATACGGATGCCGAGATTGTTGTTTTAGCAGGTAAATTAAAATCTACTTTAGAAAAAAATATTGAAGAATTAAAGAAATTTTTATAAAAAATTATGAAAATAGTATAATATTTCAAGAATATTGACTGAATTAAATTCAAAAAGCCCGGTAGTGAATTAAAAAAATATATTTAAG